>DASZYN010000258.1:0-3703 GCA_035545435.1 Acidobacteriaceae bacterium
GGGAGCGGCTGCTATACTGATGGGTAAAGTCGCGGTTTCTTCGCCCCACATCGGAGGAGCGCGCCAGGATTCCTGACAGCATGTCCATCCGCACCCGCCGTACCCTCTTCTCCCTCGTCGTTTTCTTTGCCGTTTGTGCGCTCGGCGGCATGGTTCTCAGCCAGAAGGTTGGCGCCCAGTCCGCACAGGATGAGTCGACTTTCCGCGACGGCCTGAAGTCGTTCAGCCAGGTCTACGACGTCGTGGCGAAGAACTATGCAGAGCCGCTGACCGGCGACCTGCCCGACAAGGTCATTTACGACGGCGCGATCCCGGAAATGCTGCATACGCTCGATCCGCACTCGAGCTTTTACGACCCCAAAGCCTATGCGCGGATGAAGGAAGACCAGCACGGCAAGTACTACGGCGTGGGCATGCTGATCTCGCCGCAGCAGGGCAAAGTGGTGGTGGTGTATCCGATCGAAGGATCGCCTGCGTTCCGGGCCGGAGTGCATCCGGGCGACGTGATCACTTCGATCGACGGCACGTCGGCTGCGGGCATGAGTTCCGACGATGTGGCGAACCGGCTCAAAGGGCCGCGCGGCACGCGCGTGAATGTGACCATGACGCGGGTCGGGGCATCGTCGCCGATCAGCTTCGATCTGGTGCGCGACGAGATTCCCAACAACAGCATCGACCTCGCGTATGAGATTCGACCGGACGTCGGATACATCCACATCCGCCAGTTCCAGGAGACGACCGGACGGGAATTTGACGACGCGGTGAACAACTTTGGCCCGAACCTCAAAGGCCTGGTGCTGGATCTGCGCGGCAATCCGGGCGGCGTGCTGGTGGAAGCGGTGAGCGTTTGCGATCGCCTGCTGAAGCGTGGCCAGATCATCGTTTCGCAGCGCGGGCGTGCGTTTCCGGAGCAGGTTTATCGCGCGACCCACGGGAATTCGGATTCGTTTCCGATCGTGGTGCTGGTGAATCGCGGAACGGCATCAGCGGCGGAGATTGTCTCCGGCGCTCTGCAGGATCACGACCGTGCTCTGATTGCCGGCGAGACGACGTTCGGCAAGGGTCTGGTGCAGACCGTCTACACGCTTTCCGATAACACCGGCCTGGCGCTGACGACGTACCACTACTACACGCCCAGCGGGCGGCTGATTCAGCGCAACTACAGCGGGGTTTCGCTCTACGACTACTACTACAACCACGATCAGAAGAAGGACGATAAGGACCGCGAAGTCAAGCTGACGGACTCCGGACGCACGGTGTACGGCGGCGGGGGCATTACGCCCGACGTGAAGGTTGAGGCGCCCAAGTCGAATCCGTTCCAGGAATTGCTGCTGGAGCGCGACGCGTTCCTTGGTTTCACCGAGGATTATGTTTCGCATCACCCGGTGGCGAAAGACTTCACGGTGGACGATGCGGTGATCAACGACTTCAAGCAGTACCTCTCGGCGCAGAACTACGAGTACACGCCGGCGGAGCTGGAGTCGAACCTGGACTGGGTGAAGATGAACGTCAAGTCTTCGATCTTCGGCACCGAGTTCGGGCTGACGTCGCAGCTGAAGGTGAAAGCCGACTGGGATCCTGAGATCACGCAGGCGGTGAACCTGATGCCGCAGGCGGCGCAGCTGGAGCAGCACGTGCAGCAGGTGCTGGCCCAGAAAGATGCGGCGCTCACGAAGGGGCCGGGCGCGCGGTAAGTTTTCGATCAGAAGAAGCATCGAACGGCCGGAGCAATCCGGCCGTTTCGTTTTGGCGGACTGGGACTTCCTGCTGGGGTGCTAGACTGCTGCCCACGCCATGACCCGACCTTCATTTTCACGTCGAACTTTTCTCACCACTTCGGCCGCCGCCGCCGGGGTTTCCCTTCTGCCGACAGCGATGAGCTGGGCGCAGATGCCGATGCCTGCTGCTCATGGGCCGCTCGATTCGCAACTGGACGAATACGTCGCTGCCTACATGCCGGCGATGAATGCGCCGGGGCTCACGCTGGGTCTCACGGACACGTCGGCGACGCGGCGGATTGCGTGCTACGGCTACGCCGATCTCGAGCGGCATCTTGCTGTGACCGCTGATCACCGGTTTCAGATTGGGTCCATCACGAAATCGTTTGTGGTATTGGTGATTCTGCAACTGCACGATGAGGGCAAAATCGACCTGCACAAGCCCGTGCTCGACTATCTGCCTGGCCTGCCGATGGTGACTAAATTCGGGCCGGTGACGGTGCACCATCTGCTCACGCACACTTCCGGACTACCGGATAATCTCGCGGTGTTCGGTCCGGATCCGGCCGAGCGGCTGGTACAGGGTTTTGCGCCGGGCGAGCATTTTCACTACTGCAACGCCGGCTTCGACATTCTCGGATTGCTGGCGACGAAGATCGATGGGCGCGCGTGGCGGGTACTCGCGCAGGAACGAATTCTCGATCGTCTCGGCATGACCGAGACGCGGCCGGTGATCACGACGGCCGATCGCGAACGGCAAGCGGTCGGATACGCACCGTATTGGGACGATCAGGTTTATGCGCGGCAGGGACGGCTGGCGCCGGCGCCAAACCTGGTGATGGACGATACCGCCGGCTGTATCGCATCGACGCCCGCCGACATGGCGACGTATGCGCGCATGCTGCTCCATCACGGACAGGGACCGAAGGGCCGCATCGTTTCGGAGGAAAGCTTCCGGCTGATGTCGACGCCGCACATCAAGGCTGAGGAGTTCAGCGAGACCGCGAGCTACGGCTATGGCATCGCGGTGGATACGCTGGACGGGCACAAGATCCTGCGCCACACGGGCGGGATGGTCGCCTTCGCTTCATCGATTCATGTGGACCTTGATGGCGGCGTGGCGGCGTTTGCATCGATCAACGCAATGCAGGGCTACCGGCCGACGGCGGTGACGGAATACGCGGTCAGCCTGCTGCGCGCCGAGCGTGAGGCGAAAAGCCTTCCCTCGGCGCCGGCGATCAGCGATCCACGGGACGTGGACAACGCGGCGGACTACGCGGGGAGCTTCACCGCAGCGGATGGCGGCAAGCTGGAATTCAGGGCAGATGGGAAGCGCCTCTCGCTCATGCACGGCGGAACGGCGGTTCCCCTGCAGCACGCCGGCGGCGACAATTTTCTCTCGACGGTTCCGGGAGTGATGGCGGATCACACCATCCATTTCGGCAGGAAGGAAGCGCAGGGGAAGGGCGACAGCAAGAAGCAAGCTCCGGTCGTGGAGGTGTCGTACGGACCCGGCTGGTACACGGCTTCGGGCTATGAAGGCCCGCACACATTTTCTGTTCCGGAGGAATACGGGTTCTACACCGGGCGCTACCAGCCCGATACGGCGTGGGCGGGCGCAGTGGCCGTGTATGTGCGCAAGGGCCGACTGTATGCGGACGACGATCCGCTGGTGCCGATCGGAGATCATCTCTTTCGCGTCGGCGATGAGTCCTGGATCCCCATCACGGCCACCTTCTTCCATCTCTTTGAAGGCAAAGCGCGCGTGCTGCGCGTGGCAGGCATCGATCTTCATCGGGTCGAGGTTGGCTGATCTCCTCGAACGGGGCGCACGGTAGGCTGTCACTATGGAGATACGATTTGCCGATGAGTCGGACGCACCTGCTTTGATGGTGCTGGTCAATCACGCCTTCGAGGTCGAGGCATTTTTCATCACCGGAGAGCGGCTCGACGCAGCGCGCACGCGCGAATGCTTCGAGCGGGGC
>DASZYN010000259.1:0-6524 GCA_035545435.1 Acidobacteriaceae bacterium
TTAAACAGGAGCCGGTCTTCGGCCTTTTTGATGGCTTCGAGCTTCGCGCCGATCAGCTCGACGCCATATTTGTCGAGGATGCCCGAGTCGGAAAGCTCAACGGCGAGGTTGAGGGCGGTTTGTCCGCCGACGGTGGGCAGCACAGCGAAAACACCGCCACGGCCTTCCTCCTTCAGCATCTCGGATTCAAGGCGGAGGACCTCGTCGAGATAATCCTTCGTCAGGGGCTCGATATAGGTGCGGTCGGCCAGCTCGGGATCAGTCATGATCGTTGCCGGGTTCGAGTTGACCAGCACGACTTCATAGCCTTCGGCCTTGAGGGCTTTGCAGGCCTGGGTGCCGGAGTAGTCGAACTCGGCGGACTGGCCGATGACGATCGGGCCGGAGCCGATCACGAGGATTTTGGTGATGTCGTTGCGGCGTGGCATTCTTCTTCGCTGCTCTCAGTATGTCGGTTTCATAAAAATGGCGGGAAATGAATCCCGCCGATTGGCAAATATCTTCTGGAAAACTCGATTCATCCCTTCCACTCCTCCATCATTTTGCGGAAGTCCTTGAAGAGGTAGTGGGAGTCGTGGGGGCCGGGGCTGGCTTCGGGGTGGTACTGCACGCTGAAGAGCGGCAGGGTGCGGTGGCGGAGGCCTTCGAGGGTGTTGTCGTTGAGGTCGATGTGCGTCAGGTCGACTTCGCTGGTGTTGAGCGAGTCGGGATCGACGGCGAAGTTGTGGTTGTGCGCCGTGATCTCAACCTTGCCGGTGTCGTTGCGCTTCACCGGGTGATTGCCGCCGTGATGGCCGAACTTGAGCTTGTAGGTTTTGCCACCGAGGGCGAGTCCAACGAGCTGGTGGCCGAGGCAAATCCCAAAAATCGGCGTGCGGCCGGCGAGGCGGCGGATATTGTCCTGCGCGTAGGTCACCGGCTCGGGATCACCAGGCCCGTTCGACAGGAAGACGCCGTTCGGTTTCAGCGCGAGCACGTCTTCCGCAGAAGTTTGCGCGGGAACAACGGTCACGCGGCAGCCTTCGTTCGTCAGCATGCGGAGGATATTTTTCTTAATGCCGTAGTCGTAGGCGACCACGTGAAGATTTGCGGTCGCGGGTTTTTCGTTGGGCTTCAACGGATCGGGACCGTCATGCTCGAACTCGTACCGGTCTTTGGTCGTGACGACGCTGGCCAGATCGGTGCCATCCATCCTGCGAATCGACCGGGCTTTCTCAACGAGAACATCCGGATTCGATTCCGCGGTGGAGATGACGCCGCGCATCACGCCGTTGTTGCGGAGATGGCGCACCAGCGCGCGCGTGTCGATTTCCGAGATGACCGGGACGTGGAAGCGCTCCAGATATTCGTCGGCGACCTGGGTGGAACGCCAGTTGGAGCTGATGGGAGAAAACTCGCGGGTGACGAGGCCTTCGATAAAGGGCTTTGGGGCCTCGTTGTCGGCCGGATTGGTGCCGTAATTGCCGATTTGCGGATTGGTGAGGACGACAATCTGCCCGGCGTAGGACGGATCGGTGAAGATCTCCTGATAACCGGTCAACGATGTATTGAAAACGACCTCTCCGCGGCATTCACCCTGGGCTCCGTAGCCTTCGCCCCTGAAGATGCGCCCGTCTTCGAGCGCAAGAATTGCCTGCATTGCCGCTCCGTCGAGTGGATTCTTCTGATTCTAGCAGGGAGTGGCGAGGGTATCGGGCGGCGCCCTGAGCAAAACTGGACAAAATTTCGGGAGACGAGGAGGCCCGCGCGAAGGCGGGCCTCTCCATGAACAACAGCCGTTTGCTTTTAGCTTTGGGGTTGCGGGTTGGATTGCGGCTGGGTCGTCTGCGGCTGAGTGGGCGCAGCCTGCGGCTTCGTCGGGTTCTGCTCCTGTTGCTGCAGTTGCTGCTGCTGGGTGGGCGGCGTCACTTCGGGCAAATTCTTTGCGGGTTCAAGACCCGGGATGACGGGCGCGGTGTTGACCTGGCCCATAGCGGCATCGACGATCGAGATGCCGTAACGGTCCAGGGTGCTGGCGAGGGCCTGTTCCAGCGCCGCGCGGTCGGTGGCGTAGCGAGCGCGTGCGGAGATGAGCTGGGCATCGGCGGCGGCGAGGCTGCGCTGCTGCGAGAGTACGTTGGCCGTTGTCGACGCGCCGAGATGGAGCTTCTTGTTTTCGGCGTCGAGGCTTTGGCGGTTGTACTCCTGATTGGCGATGGCCGCGTTCACGGACGCGCGATCATTGGTCAGCGCGTACTGATCGTTGGTGATCTGCATGCGAATCTGCACGTAAAGCTGCTGCAGACGCATTTGCGCCTGGCGGTATTCGATCTGCGAACGAGCTTCGAGAGCCTGCGCGGGACGGTTACGGATGGGAATATTCAGCGTGAAACCTGCGCCTTTGTTGGGTCCGCTGCTGTTGAACAGATGGGATACCGCAGTACCGTAACCAACGGTCGGATAGGTTCCGGGATCGCAGGTCTGGCCGGTGAAGAAATTGAGACACCCTGGGCTCTGCGCGCCACCCAGGCCCTGGGCGCCATAGAACGCGTAGGCATCGAGGGTGGGCAGCAACCCATTTTTGGCAGCTTTGAGGGTGATTTCGTCGTTCTTCATGTTCAGGATGGCCTGCTCGACGGCGGGGCTGTTAGCTTCGGCCTGGCGGACCAGATCCTCGACCGACATGCGCTCTTCCGGCGTTTCCGCGAGTGTGACGCGATCGGTGGGAATCACCGGAGCGCTGGCGATACGAGGATCGTCGAGGTTGCGCGCGATCGCCTGTTTCATGAGCAGCTGCTGGTACTCGAGGTTGCTCTGCGAGGCGATGAGTGCCTGCTGATCGCTGGACGTCGCGCTGCGTGCGTTGACGACATCGAGGGGCGCCATGCTGCCGATCTGGAGTTGCTTTTCGTTGTCCTTCTCCAGCTGACTGGACTGATCAACCGCGCGCTGCTTGGACTGAACGTCTTCGTAAGCGCTGACCAGACCCCAGTAGATGTCTTCCACCTGATTGATGGTGTAAAGGAGCTGGGAGCGGAAGACGGAATCGGCGATGCGGCGGTTGTTGGTGGCCTGGACGATGAAGCGACTGTTCAGACCCCAGCCGAATCCCTGCAACAGGTGCTGCGTGAGTTGGGCGTTGAAGATGGTCGTGAGAGAGGGACTGTAAACGTTAAACGGACTATCGCTGGTAACGCGGTTGTTCTGAAAGCCGACCTGGAGCGCTGTGCCGGTGCGGAAGCCCTGGTTGTAGGTGAAGTTGTACTCATCGGTGTTGGTGGTCAACGACGTTTTGCCGCCGCTGAACAGCGTGTTGAGCTGAGGCGACTTCTGGCGCTGCAACTGGATCGTGCCCTGGAGGTATGGATCGAGATTCTCCGGGAGGGGTCCGGCGCCGCTGGTGGAGACGGCGATGCCGCCAACACCGGTACCGGCCACACTGGCGCCACCGGGGCCGCCCGAGCTGACGGCGGCCGAACTGCTGCCGAGCGTGTTGGTCACCAATGATGTGGGAGTGCCCTGAGGAAGCTGTCCAGCTTTGGTGCGGAGCAGATCGGTGTCGGCAACGTCGAGGTTGAGGCGCTGGATGGCGATGTCGTAGTTATTCTGGAGCGCCAGCAGGACGGCGTCGCCGAGGCTCAGATAGATTTTGCCGTCCCTGATGAGATCTTCAAGGTGCTGCGAATTCAGGAAACTCGGCTGCTGTACCGTCGAGGGCTCGTAAGGCGCGATGGGATTAGGAAAGTGACTGCGTGGCTTTGCGAAGTCGCGCTGGGTGTCATGGAGAAAAAGGGGTTGGGTGTAGTTCGGCGTCGGCTCGGGCGGAAGACCGGGAGCCGCTGGGGCGGTCTGTTGAGGCGCCTGGGCGTACGAAGGCGCGGTGCCGGCGAGCAGGCAGGAGATCGCAGCGGCGGATTTCAACTTCGCGAAGAAACTTGAGTTCTTTTCAGAATGACTGCGGGAAACAAACATGGGCCGTCTCCACTCCTCTGGAAGGGCAACTGCAGTTCAATGAACGAGGGCGCAAACTGCGCTTCGGGTGCGGGCGAAATGCGCGCTCCAGGCCGCAAAAAACCGTTTTGGCTTCTCCCGAATACGAGGCAAGCCTCCACCGGGTTCCGTAAACTCGTAAACAATCAGGAAAGCTGAGTATATCGTAGCGTTTCGATGGTTCCTGGAGAAGCTTCGTTGCGGAAAATCGTGCGACGAACAAGGCCGAAAAAGTTAAGAAATGGCAACTGAAAAAGAGGGACACGTCGGTTCGAACTGGAAAGTCACGCTGGCCTACGACGGCACCGACTTTTCCGGCTGGCAGGTGCAGCCGGATCGGGTGACGATCCAGGGCACGCTGGCCGATGCCGTCGAGCGGGTGACGGGCGAGCGTGTGTTACCGCAGGGCAGCGGGCGAACCGATGCGGGCGTGCATGCGCGGGCGCAGGTGGCGTCGTTCTGGCTGGAGGCCGCGATCCCCGAGGAGAATTTGCAGCGCGCGCTGAACCGGAAGCTGCCGGAGGCGGTGCGCGTGCTTCGAACCGAGAGGGTGACGCCGGAATTTCACGCGCGGCACTCGGCGCGAGCGAAGACGTATGAGTATCGAATTTGGCGCGCGGAGATTGCTCCGCCGTGGGAGGCGCGGTATGCGTGGGCTTTGAACTGGCCGCTCGACGTGCAAAGGATGCAGGAGGCAGCGCAGAAGGTCGTCGGCACGCACGACTTCACTTCGTTTGCGGCCAGCGATCCGGATTTGGCAGCGCGACGGGGGCTGGACGATGCAGAGCGAGGAGAGAATGCCGGCAACGTGCGCACTGTGTTCGAGTCGGACTGGAGGCGTGAGGGCGATTTGCTGATTTACCGCGTCCGCGGCGATGGATTCCTGCACCACATGGTGCGGAACCTGGTGGGAACGTTTGTGGAGGTTGGGCGCGGAGCCGCGGAACCTGCGCAGATTCCGCGGATTCTGGAGGCGCGTTCCCGCGAAGAAGCGGGTCCGACGGCTCCGGCGCGAGGCTTGTGGCTCGATCGCGTCGAGTATTGAGCGCCAGCTTCCTTCTCGCCCGGTGCTACGCTGAAATCTCCCATGGCCTCGCCTGCACCCGCCGCTTCGACTGTCGCGCAGATCGCGGCGGATCGTCGCGTGCACCAGGCGTTTCAGTGGCTGCACCTGCAGGAGCAGCGCATCCTGCAATGGCAGTCCGACCTGGTGGCCGTGCCTGCTCCGCCCTTTGGAGAGAAGCCGCGGGCGGAGTGGCTGTGCGAGCGTTTTCGAGAGCTGGAGCTGGAGAGTCCGCACCTGGACGAGGTGGGAAACGCGTTCGCTGGACGATCCGGAACGCGCGGTGGGCGGAAGGTTCTGTTATCGGCTCACATCGACACCGTTTTTCCGGCAGCGACCCCGATTGAAGTTCATCGGGAAGGGACGCGGCTGAGCGCGCCGGGAGCGTGCGACAACGGAGCCGGCGTGGCGGCGATGCTGGCGATCGCTGCGGCGATGAAGCAGGCGGGCATCACGACGGAATGTGACATCGTCTTCGTCGGCAATGTGGGTGAGGAGGGCGAGGGCGATCTACGCGGGATGCGGCATGTCTACCGTCGGGACGACGGCGGGGTGGAGCTTAGCGAGATTGCCGCGCATATCGTGCTGGATGGAGCAGGCCACGAATCGGCGGTGACGCACGCGTTGGGGAGCCAGCGCCATCTGGTCACGATCACCGGACCGGGCGGGCATTCGTGGACCGACGCCGGACGGCCGAACCCCATCGTGCTGCTGAGCCGGGCGATCCAGAGGTTTTCTACGGTGACGCTGCCGGACATCCCGCGCACCACGATGAATGTGGGGACAATCGAGGGCGGGACGGCGGTCAATGCGATTCCGGAGCGAGCGGCGGCGCGGTTCGACTTGCGATCAACGGATCCTGAGCAGTTGATCCGGCTGGAAGTGGAGTTGCATCGCGCGGTGGAAGATGCGGTGCTGGAGGCCAATCGCGGGCTGCGAGGCGAGGCGGGACTGGTTCGGTTCACGATTGACAAGATTGGCGACCGGCCCGCGGGGCGGCTCCCGGCCGGATCGGAACTGATGGCGCTGGTCGAGGCGGTGGATCGGCACCTGGCGATTCGGACCGAGATGCGGCTGGCCTCGACGGATGCGAATATCCCGCTGTCCGTAGGCGTGCCGGCGGTGAGCATCGGCGGCGGCGGCGAGGGCGGCGGGATTCACACGCGCGGGGAGTGGTACGACGCGAAGGGACGGGAGCTGGGGCTGAAGCGAATTCTCTTATTGCTGTTGGCCGCAGCAGGCTGATCCAGACGACAGAATTCCACGGACCGCCAGGTTGTTTAGACTGCTTCTCGTGAAAGTTCTCGGCGTTGTTTGTGGAATGGCGATGACGGCGGCATCGATTTTTGGCCAGACCGGACCGGCCGATGCGATTTATTACCACGGCAACATTCTGACTGGAGTCGACCTGGAAGGCGCGCAGCCGCAGCGCGTGTCGGCAATTGCGGTCGCGCGGGGCGAGATTGTTGCCGCCGGAGACGATGCGTCGATC
>DASZYN010000260.1:0-17251 GCA_035545435.1 Acidobacteriaceae bacterium
CGGAGTGCCGCAATACGCGGCGCCGCCGAATGTAGCGCAAAGCCGTCACTCGGCAGTGAGTACCATTGTTGTAGCCACTCTGTTTAGAAAAAGCTTCGGAAATCGCGATTGTCGTTGGGTTAAGCGCAGGCTAACCTCCCCACGGCACCATGAAAGTCTCCCATAGCGGCTTCAGCGTTGAATTGCCGGATGAATGGTGGGTCTCAGCAGGCATGTCGGGGTTTGCCGTGTCATCCCTGGCCTATCGCTATGCGCCCGATGCCGCAGGAAGGCGCGTTTGTCTCATACGGATCGTTGATATCGAACCGGCCCGTCGCGGGCCGGGAGTTGCGGTATTCAACGACGATAGTGAGGAAGGAATAGCCGCGAAAGAGAGGGTTCAACGGATCCTGCGAGGGTTTCTGGAGAATGCGGAACTACCGCCTGTCGAGTTGTCGAAGCAGGCCGACCCAATACCGTATCCGTTTCGTCTGAACCACGGAGTCCACAGACTGTATTGTTCACTGGCCGCCGGTTACACCCATGTTCCGGCGGTGAAGTTTCCTGATTTAGGGGCGCTCGACGCTGGCCGCGACATCGAAGAACTCTGCTAAGTCAATTTCCTGCGATTGCGCCTACCAGCGTCACCAACCCACTGGCTATTGATACGGACCATCCGTAGCGTCGCAGGTTCATCCGGGCTTTCCGTTAGCAATCCACACCCGGAGCCCTCCGCGCTGGTGAGGAGCATACTCTCTGGCGGCGTCGGCGGCGCTTCGGTCAGGATGACCCTGCGTGTTCAGATCGTGACTGGATCGCGGCGTCTTGGAGATCCGCATTACGGTCGTTTCGGCGCATTGCGTCGCGGTTGTTGAACGGAATCGATTGTGCTGTAGACTGTCGGGCGGTTTGCAGGATCGAAACGGCCGACGTCTGATCGCTTTCTTCGATGGGCGTGTTTCGAAAATCGGGGGGACACCATGAACCGGTACGGAATGCGGTGGTTGGCATTTTGTGGAGCAGCGTTACTCCTTACGAGCTGGATGACGGCGCAGAAGGCGCCGGTGGTCACGGGCGACGCGCGTGTGGATGAGCTTCTGAGCAGGATGACGCTCGAAGAAAAGCTCACGCTGATTCACGGCACGAATGAGGATCCCAAGGTGTACCAAGGGCAGGCGGGATATCTGGGGGGAATTCCGCGGCTGGGGATTCCCGGGCTGCGCATGGCGGACGGGCCTCCGGGCGTGCTGACGCGGGTGCCGAGCCAGGGCGAGACGGCGACGATGGGGGTGGCCGCGACCTTCAGCGCGAAGGACGCGGAAGAGAACGGCGTGGTGATCGGGCGGGAGGATCGCGCGGCGGGGATCGATGTGAGTTTGCAGCCGTTTGTGAACATCGATCGCGATCTGGAGTTCGGGCGCGGGTACAACACGTTTGGCGAAGATCCTTATTTATCGAGTGTGATGGGGGCGGAGGAGATTAAGGGGATCCAGGCGCAGCATGTGATGGCGATGGTGAAGCACTACGTGGGGTACGACTCGCCGAACGAGAACACCTATATCGATGACCAGACGCTGCACGAGGTGTATGTGGCACCGTTCGATGCGGCGGTGAAGGCGGGCGTGGCGTCGATTATGTGCTCGTACAACAAGCTGAACGGAACGTTTGCATGCGGGAACAAGGACACGCTCACGACGATTTTGCGGGATCAGATCGGGTTCAGGGGATATGTGACGTCGGACTGGGGCGCAGTGCACGCGGTGGACTTCATCAACGCGGGGCTGGACATGGAAATGCCGGGCACGGGGATCGGGATTCCGTCGTTCTTCAGCCCGGGGCCACCGCCACCGCCACCGCCGGCACACGAGATGGACGACATGATGGCGATGTTTGGGGGGCATATTCCGGAGGAGCCGAAGCCGGAAGAGGGAGGGGGCGGGAACTGGGGCGTGAAGCTCGATCCGAAGCGGATGAGCGAGGCGCTCAAGGATGGCACGGTGAATGAGGCAGCGATTACGCGGGCTGCGGGGCGTGTGCTCTACGAGATTGTGAAGTTCGGCTACATGGATGGAATGCAGAAACACAACGTGACGCCCCAGGAGGTCGAGGCGAACGCGAAGATCATCGAGAAGACGGGCGAAGATGCCGCGGTGCTGCTGAAGAATGAAGATCACGTGCTTCCGCTCAAGGCGGCGGATCTGGAATCGGTCGTGCTGATTGGGCCGACGGCGGGACAGGTGGATTCAATCGGTATCAACGGAGAGCGGAGCGTTGGGCTGCCGTGGCGGCAGGTGGGACCGCTGGCGGCGATGAAGAAGGTTTCGGGAAATCCGCGGATTCAATTTGCGGTGGCCGATGACATGACCGGGACGACCGTTCCGGCAAGCGCGCTAAGCCACGATGGCAAGCCGGGTTTGATGCGGACGGGTGGCGGCGCAGAGAAAGTGGATGCCGAACTGAACTTCACGAAGAAGAAAGGGAATGCGCTGCCGCCGAACGCGAAGTTGGTTTGGAAGGGAACGCTGACGCCTCCGAGTGCGGGGGACTACTGGATCTATCTGCAGGCGATGGGCACCAACGCGACGATTTCTCTGGATGGGAAGAAGCTGGCGCAGACGGGCGCGTTCCAGGGCGGGGTGCACGGCGACATTCTGCAGGCCAACCAGGACAATGTCGTGCCGACAACGGACGCTATGGACAACGTGAGGCGCTCGGTGGAACTGACGGCGGGTCCGCATGCGATTGAGATTGAGACGTCGCCGGATTCTTCGAACGCACCGGTGCAGGTGCGGCTGAACTGGTATACGCCGGAGCAGCGCAAGGCGGATCACGACGCGGCGATTGCGGCGGCAAAGAAGGCAAAGACGGCGGTGGTGTTTGTGTGGACGCGGCTGACGCCGGTGTTTGGACTTCCGGGCGATCAGGACAAGCTGGTGGAGGAGGTGGCGGCGGCGAATCCGAACACGGTGGTGGTGCTGAACACGAGCCAGCCGGTGGCCTTGCCGTGGATCGACAAGGTGAAAGGCGTGGTGGAGATGTGGTGGCCGGGCGATGAGGGCGGGTGGTCGACTGCGAATGTGCTGCTGGGAAAGACGAGTCCAGCGGGGCGGCTGCCGGTGACGTGGGCGAAGGCGCTGACGGATTATGCGGCGACGGATCCGCGGCATCCGGAGCGGAGCAAAAAGGGCGTGGATGGCAAGACGACGTACAGCGAGGGCGTGAACGTCGGGTATCGCTGGTTCGATCAGGAGAGGATCGAGCCGCTGTTCCCGTTTGGATTCGGTCTGAGCTACACGACCTTCGAGTATTCGGGATTGAAGACGGCGGAGGCGGCGGACGGCGGGCTGGATGTGACGGTGCAGATCAAAAACACCGGCGGTGTGGATTCGGATGAAGTGCCGCAGGTGTATCTGGGCGCGCCGGCAAGGATTCCCGACGGGGTGCAGTTTCCGGTGCGGGCCCTGGTGGCGTTCGAACGGGTGCATGTGCCGGCGGGTGGGATCAAAAGTGTAACCATGCATGTGCCAATTCGGCAGCTGCAGTACTGGTCGACGAAAGAGCAGAAATGGGTGACGGCGCGCGGGAAGAGGACGCTGAGCGTGGGAAGTTCGTCGCGATCGCTGCCATTACAGGAAGTCGTCGACGCAGAAAAGCCGTGATTTCGTCTACCAAGTACTGGATCGCTGTACGCGCTTACAGGCAGATTTGTCCGGAATTTGGAATTTTGCACGCAAACATGGCACGCGCCGGAGGGCAGTTTTGGAACCCCCGTTGTGCTGGAAACGGTTCGCTGTCCGTGAGTTAGGAAGGGTCCCGAACTATATGATCCGAAAAGCGGATCACGGCGATCCAAATTTTGGATTTCAACCCCGCGGAGGAGCTTTTCGCCCTCGTGACACGAGGTAGTTACCGAAGGGAAACGCGAGGCGGCGGTGTTTAATAAAACGCTTGACAACAGTAGAAACCGATTGTTAGGCTTCGGGACCGATCCCAAAATAGCAGTAAAAAATGCAGCTGTTCAGGAGAGCTGCGGGATCAGGCGCAGTTTCGATACGCACGAGAATGCGTAGCAACGTTGGAACGCAACTTCATGAGGAGGCAATTCATGAGACAGGTATTCGGAAGACCGGTGTACTTAATGGTCTTCATGATGCTATGCCTCGGGTTCGCGGGTGCAGCTTATGCGCAGCAGAACTCTGAGATTACCGGCATTGTCACGGATCAAACGGGCGCAGTGATTTCAGGCGCTCAAATCACAATCACAGATACGGCAAAAGGGACATCGTCCACGACGGTGTCGAACGATTCCGGATATTTCTCGGTTCCGGGTCTGAACCCCAGCACGTATGAACTCAGGGCGTCGGCGAAGGGTTTCCAGAGCTACGTAGCCAGCGGCCTTGTGCTGAACGTTTCGACGACACTTCGTTCCGACGTAAAGCTGCAGGTCGGCGCCGAGGCGACGACGGTGACGGTTCAGGCGAACGCTCTGCAGGTGCAGACAGATGAGAACGTGGTGAGCACGACGATCTCCTCGCTGCAGGTGGAGAAGATCGCGACAGCGAACCGGAACTTCGCAGCGCTTGCGGCGATGGGTCTGGGCGTGAGCTCGAACCTTCCGGACAACAACACGCCGATGGCGGGAGCCGGCGGCAGCAGCTTCAGCATCAGCGCGAACGGCCTTCGGCAGAGCCACAATATCTGGCTGATCGACGGCGGCGAGTCGGATGACCGCGGCGGCGCGGGCGGCATTGCTTTGATGCCTCCTCAGGACGCTATCGCCGAGTTCACGATGCTGACCTCGAACTATCCACCGGACTATGGCATCTCGTCGGGCGCAACGTTCAGCCTTTCGCTGAAGAGCGGCACGCGCGACTTCCATGGAACGGGCTACGAGTTCAACCGCAACACGGCTTACGATGCGAACGACTTCTTCAACAAGTACAACGGCGCGCACAGTCCGCGGCAGGTGCTGAACTACAACGTATACGGGTTCAACATCGGCGGGCCGGTCTGGATTCCGGGGCTGTACAACGCGAACCGGAACAAGACGTTCTTCTTCGTGAACGAAGAATGGCGCAACATTAAGGCCGGTTCTTCGACCAACAAAAACAAGACCATTGCGACCGCGGACATTCCGAAGGCGGGGCAGGATCTGGTTTATGTGAATCCCCGGCATGCCACCGGCAACGCGGGCATCGTGGTTCCGAACGTCGGCGATCCGGCATTCAACGCCAAGCTGACGGCGGCGGGCCTCACACCGGGTCAGCCATTTCCCGGCAACAAGATCCCGGCATCGTTGTTCGATCCGAACGCGGTGGCTTATCTGAACGCCGGTCTGTTCCCGGCGCCCAGCACGGCGCTCGACGAGTCGGTTGAAACCGTCAACGCGCCGATCAAGGTGCGTGACGATATCGTGCGCGTGGACCATCACATCAACGACAAGTGGGCGCTGATGGCGCACTACATGCACGAGAACGACAACGCGCACAACGCCAAACCGTTTTTGGGTTGGGATGGCGATACCTACAACACGGTGCAGAGCTCAGAGGTGACACCGTCCAACAGCGCCGCCATCAAGATCAGCGGCAGCATCTCGCCCACGTTGCTGGTGGAAGCGAGCATGAACTATGACGGTAACATCATCGACATCGTCAACAGCGCCAACTCGGCTCTGTCGACGCTGACGTCGAAGGGCTGGAATGCGGGACAGTACTTCAACAACGGCAGAAACGAAATTCCGAACGTCGCGCTGGGCGCGCCGTACGGGACGAACGTAGAAATGGGATCGGCGCCGTGGCATAACGCAGCTGAGGACTACGAGCCCAAGGTGGATGTGTCGTACACCTCGGGAAAGCACTCGTTCAAGTTCGGTTTCAGCTACAACCGGTACACCAAGAACCAGCAGCTGTTTGGCGATGCGAACGGCTACTTCCACTTCAACGGCACCAACGGACATCTGTATTCCAGCAACGGCGATCAGGCAGCCTGCCAGGGAAGCACTCCGGCAGCTAACTGCGTGCAGGGCGATGCAATGGTGGACATGCTGCTCGGGCTGGCGGGAAGTTACGACCAGCAGCGCGCGCAGCCGATCCGTCACTACGTGAACCAGACGCCGTCGGTGTATGCGATGGATACGTGGCATCCAACGCCGCGGCTGTCGCTGCAGCTGGGCTTCCGGTATGACGCGCTGCCGCAGGCCTGGGAGCGCAACAACTACATCGCCAACTTCAACCCGGCGCATTTTTCGCCCACTGCGACACCGGCATGGAGGTCGGATGGTTCGATGGACCCGACCGGACCCGGATTCGCAACGTTTACAGTGGACGGCGCAACCGCTCCTGCCTACGTGAACGGAATCGATCTTGCGGGCCAGGCGGGCGTACCGCGCGCCCTGGTGAGCAACAACTACAACACCTGGCAGCCTCGCATCGGCTTCTCGGATGACCTGTTCGGAAACGGCAAGACCGTGCTCCGCGGCGGCTTCGGGACGTTCTTCGAGCGGCTGCAGGGCAACCTGATCTACAACAGCGCGACCGTATCGCCGTTCTCTTACGGTCCGTCAGCGAACCAGGTGTACCTGAGCGACCCGCACACCAGCATTCAGTCGGGCGCGACGGCCACCACACCGTTCTTCCCGGGCGGCCAGTACGAGATGGCGCAGCACTTCCCGGATCCCGCGGTTGCGATGTACAGCCTTGGACTGCAACGGGAGCTATCGCCGTCGGTCGTCTGGGTTGTGCAGTACGTGGGCAACATCGCGTGGCACCAGGAAGAGTACCGGCATGACAACAACTTCCCGCTGACCACTCCGATGGCGGTGCGGGCCAAGGGCGGAAGCCTCGGCTCCTACACCGATGCTCACAACGGGGCAACGATCACGCTGCCGACGGCTGGTCAGGGTCCCACAGCGAACAACCCGAACTCGTTCCGGACCTACCAGGGCCTGGGCGATATTACGGCGATGGAAACCAACACCAATGGGAGCTACAACGGTCTGCAGACAGGGTTGCGCGTGCAGAATCGCTGGGGCCTCAGTGGCGAACTGGACTACACGTACTCGCACGAGATTGACATTCAGAACGCGGACAACGCGTGCTGCGTGAGCAATCCGTGGAACCTGAAGTATGACAAGGGCGCGGGCAACTATGACCGCCGCCACATCCTGCAGGCGAACTACGTGTACGCGTTGCCGATCTTCAATCACTCGCAGGGACTGGTGAAGTCCATTGCCGGCGGGTGGGAGATTTCGGGAACCTTCATCGATGAGAGCGGAACGCCTCCGACCAACTCCACCGGCATCGGCATCTCCGGCGCCGCTGGCGATACAGTCGGTCTGGGCGGCGGCTATACCAATCGCGCCAACGTGAGCGGTAAAGTCCACTACACCAAGAAGGTGACGGGCTGGTTCAATCCGGCGCAGTTCTCGGATCCCACCCCAGCCTGGCTGGGTGGTCCGAACAACGGCTTCGGCAACAGCCACAAGGACGCGGTTGTTGGTCCTGGCCGTGTGAACTTCACCACTTCGCTGTACAAATCGTTTGCGATGACCGAGCGGGCTCACATCGAGCTGCGGTTCGAGTCGTTCAACACCTTCAACCATGCGGAATTCCAGAACCTGAACACGGGCTACACTCGCCCCAACAGTTCCGGATCGTATGGGAACTTCTCGCAGGTGAACAACGACTGGGGTCCGCGGTTGCTGGAACTCGGCGGCAAGATCGTGTTCTAACGCAAACCCTTCAACCGGGGCGCGGCGGGTCTACCTGCCGCGCCCTTTTACTTTGGAAGCGGAAGCAAACCGGGCAGGAGTTTTGCAGGGTTTGAGTCGATGGTCTGCGGCGTTGCGTGAGAAAGCCGCAAGCAAAGTGGCGTCACTGCCAGTTACGATGGTGAACGTGGGGATGAAGGCAGTCGTTTTCGCGGGGCTTTGGGGCGCGCTGGTTGCGGCGGGTTGGGGACAACGTACTCCAGCAATGGATGCGCAGAAGCAGGCGGCGCTCAACCTGGAGCATGAGAACAGAATTCCTGAAGCGGAGGCAGCCTGGCGGGCGTACAGCCACGCGCATCCTGGAGACCCCGAGCCCTGGGCGCAAATGGGACTTCTGGAGGCACGGCAGGAGCACTACGCGAGGGCGATCCCACTTTATCAGAAAGCTCTCCAGCTGAGCCCGCATGTGCCAGGCCTTCGGCTGAATCTGGGGCTGGCACTGTTTAAGGACGGCCGGTCGAAAGAAGCCATCGCAGAGTTCAAAACGTTGCTGAAGACTGCGCCGCCCGCATCGCCCGAAGCGCAGCGGCTACGGCTGCTCATCGGCATGGCGTACTACGGGATGGCGGAGTACACGCAGGCGATTCCTTATCTGAAAAGGGCTGCGGCGCAGGATAAGGAGAATCTCCCGTTGCGCCTCGCGCTGGCGCACAGTTGTCTTTGGTCGAAGGAATACCCGTGCGTCATGGAAACCTACCGCGAGATCCTGACGCTGAATGCCGAATCGGCTGAGGCCGATATGCTGGCGGGCGAAGCGCTGGATGCAATGCGGGACGATACCGGGGCACTGGCGCAGTTTCGTGCCGCTGAGAAGGCGAATCCCAAAGAGCCCTACGTACACTTCGCGGTGGCGTATGTTTTGATGGCGCAAAAACGGTATGCCGATGCGGTTCCGGAGTTTCAGGCGGATCTCGAAGCCGATCCCAGGCATGCTCAGGCGCGGGTCTATCTGGCGGACTGCTATGTGCATCTGGAAGACAACGCGCACGCGCAACCGGAGCTGGAGAGGGCGCTGAAGGACGACCCATCGATTGCGCTGGGCCATCTTGATCTCGGAATCATCTACGCTGCCCAGGGACGCAACCAGGAGGCGCTGGCGCAATATTTGACGGCGATCCGGTTGAATCCGCAGGACGCCGATCCGCACTGGCGGCTGTCGCGACTCTACCAGGCGATGGGGGAGACGGAGAAGGCGCGGGCGGAGGCGGTCCTGGTGAGCACGATGAAGAAGCAGGCTTATCAGAATCTGTATCAGCAGATTTCCGGTCCGGCAAATCACGCAGCCGAAGTAGCCAATCCGCCGCAGTAGAGGGCTTGCTTGTTGCTGTGATCGAGCTGTCTCTGCAGGACTACGGCCGGCTTCCCTTTATCCCCGGCAGCGGGACTTCGGAGGGGCCGAAGCGTGAAAAACCGGGTTCTCCGGTAATCGTTTTCTGGAGTGGCATTCTGTGTCTATACTGAACCGGGCCGAAGAGCGTCGCTGGACGGCGACGGCTGGCCGGGGAAACTATGAACGCAAAAGTGAATTCCGGACTGATGTTCGCGGCGCTTGTGCTGATCGGCGCAACGACAGCGATGGCGCAACAGAATGGAACAGGAGCCAGTGGGGCTTCTTCGAGACCGCAAGGTCCATGCGACATCTACGCCGCGGCCGGGGATCCGTGCGTGGCGGCGCACAGTACGACGCGCGCACTGTATGCCTCGTACAACGGGCCGCTCTATCAGGTCAAGCGGCAGTCGGATGGCAAGACGCTGGACATAGGTGTGGTTCAGCCCAGTGCGTCGCCGGTTCCGGATGCGGGCGGATACGCGAATGCAGCCGCTCAGGACGCGTTCTGCGCCAACACGTATTGCTGGATTACGACGATTTACGACCAGTCTCCGAAGCACAACGATCTGACGCAGGCGCCGCGCGGTGGATTCAGTGGCCCGGCGATGGGGGGCTTCAACAACGTGCCCATCGCGGATATGGCGCCGGTGACGATCATGGGGCACAAGGTGTATGGCGTCTTCATTGAGCCGGGCATGGGTTTGCGTAATGACGATCCGAAGGGCACGGCGGTCGACGACCAGGCGGAGGGGCAATACTGGGTCATCAATGGGCGCCATTACAACTCGGGGTGTTGCTTCGATTACGGAAACGCGGAAATCGACAGCCGCGACGATGACAACGGCACGATGGAAACCGCTTACTTCGGCGATGCGCTGCCGTGGTTTCATGGCAACGGTTCTGGTCCGTGGATTATGACCGACCAGGAGAACAACCTGGTGGGCTGCGTCAATGCGGATGGATCGAAACACTGCGAGAACGTGCCGAGCATCGAATGGCGATTCGTGACGGCGATTGCCAAGGGCGAACCGCATCACTGGACTTCGATGGGAGGCGATGCGCAGCAGGGCGACCTGTCGGTGATGTTCAGCGGTGCTCGCGTGAATGCGACCTACGATCCGATGCGGAAGCAGGGGGCAATTCTGCTGGGCAACGGGGGCGACAACAGCAACGGGTCGCAGGGCACGTTCTATGAAGGTGCGATGACGGCGTCGGGGACGTTTCCGACAGACGCCACGGACCAAAAGGTGCAGGCCAATATCGTGGCCGCGCACTATGGTGTGGCGCCGCTGCAGGTGTCGCCGGCGAAGGCAGGGGACATGCCGCCCGGGTTGCAGACCTTCTCGCCGGGATCTTCGCAGGAGACGACGGTGACGTTCACGAATACCACTGGGGCGCCTGCGACGAATGTCGAACTGAGCCTGACTGCGCCGAACGGGTGGAAGGCGGTGGTTTCCGGGACGTCGGAGAAATCGAAAACCTTCGCTGGTCCAGTTACGCCGGGTGGGAATGTGAGCGCAACGTTTACGGTGACAGCCGGGAACGCGGGCTTCAACGGCGATCTGGTCGGAAAAGCCCGATGGATGAATGGGGCGAACAGCAGGGAGCAAACGGAGACGATCGCGGAAAAGGTGAGAAACGCGAGTCCGGTGAAGATTAACGAGTTCCGCATCAGCTCCGGGCCTCCTGCGAACGGGACAGATTCGTTCATCGAGCTCTACAACGCGGGATCGAGCAGCGTTGACCTCTCGCGCTGGACGCTGACCGAGCACCCAAC
The DNA here is from genome assembly GCA_035545435.1 of Acidobacteriaceae bacterium. Lineage (GTDB taxonomy): Bacteria > Acidobacteriota > Terriglobia > Terriglobales > Acidobacteriaceae > Palsa-343. The sequence goes on from DASZYN010000260.1 coordinate 10,855, forward strand.
GCAGCAGGCTGTTTTCTCGACGGTGACGATTCCGGCAGGGACAAAACTCGCGGCTCACGGTTTCTACCTATTGGGCCTGTCGAATTCGGGGCTGGCGACCGCGGCACGTGCTGGCGAGAAGACCATCTATGTGAGAAGTGTCACGGGCATGAAGGCCGGCGATACGGTCAGCATCGGAAGTGGCTCGAGCGCGGAGACACGGAAGATTGCTGAGGCCGGGACGGCTGCGAGCAACATGACGACGTTGTGGCAGCCTCTGCCGGATGGGCTGATCACGCTTCCGGCCGGTTCGACCAATGTGCCGGTGACGAGCGCGGCCGGTTTTGTTGTTGGGCAGAAGATTGCTCTTGGCTATGGCGCTACGTATCCCACTGTGCCCGGAGAGGTGGAGAAGTACGAGGTCGCTACGGTGACGGCGGTTGGGAAGCCGGGTACGCAGGCGTATCTCGCGACGGATGCGGCTGCCGGCGCGACCAACATTCAGGTGACGTCGGCCGAGGACATTTCGGCGGGTGACAAGATCCGTCTGGACATCGACAGCGAGGGCCATGGGATCGAGACGGTGACGGTGACGCGTGTCGGTACGCAGGCGGACCACTCGAATCTTGCTGCGAATGCAAGCGCGGGTGCGACGACGATCAAAGTTCGCAGCGTGCGGGGCTTTACTGTTGGCGGGAAGCTGACGATCGGCACGCCCACGAATCGGCAGACGGTGACGATTGCGTCGGTTGGGACGGGCGGTCCGAACGGGACGGGCATTGAGTTTTCACCGGCTCTGGAACAGGCACACATCAACGACGAGACTGTCGTGCAACCGGGCACCGGCCTCGAGCTGGCGGCTCCGCTGAAGTTCAACCATGCTGCGAACCTTCCCTTCAGCGATCGTGGAACAGGGATCACGTTCGAACCGGCGACGGCCTTTGCTCACATGAGCAATGAACCGGTTCAGGCGCTCGGAACGGGCATCACGCTCGACAGTCCACTGGCGCACGATCACGCGATCGACGCAGTTGTGCGGGACGCGACGGTCAAGACGGCTGGATATCAGGGCAATCCGGCGCCCAACCAGTGGTTCGGCGGCCCGGAACTTGCCGCGAACGTTCCGTTTTTCAACTTCACGATCACGCGCAGAGAAGGGAGCATGATGCTGCGGGATGCGGCGGGCGTGGTTGTGGACAGCCTGAATTACGGAGGGCTGGTGGATCCGTGGCTGGGCGAGGGGTATCAGGCCGAATCCGGAGCGCAGCATAATGGTTGCTACGTGACGGCGCCCGGATGGGCGGGCGCGGTGTGGCCGCCGATGCCGACGGCCGGCGGGTCGAATACGAGTGCGGGCCGCTTGCCGGACGGAGCCGACAGCGACAGCAACTGCAATGACTTCGTGACGTCGCCGGCTACGACGCTGGGGGTCGCCTCCACAACGGGCGCGACCAATATTAAGGTTGCGGGTGTGGAAGGGTTCGCGGCGGGGCAGACGATCCGGATCGTGGAAGGTGCGGACGCGGAAACGGTCGAGATCGCGACGGTGGGCACGCCTGGCGCAACCACGGCGACTGCGGCGACCGAAGCAGGCGCGACTGTCATCCACGTCGGGAACCCGATTGGATTTGAAAACGACGAGACCATCACGATCGGGAGCGGAGACGATGCAGAAACGGCGGAGGTGGTGCGGCGAACCCGCGAATCCACCATCGTGGTGACCGCGCCGCTGGCCCGGGCTCATGCGGCGGGGACAGCGGTGTCGGGAAGCGGCATCACGCTGCGTGCTCCCCTGAGGCGCGAACATGCGGCTGAGGCGCAGGTGACCGGCAGCATTTCCACGCCGGGGGCGCCAAACCAATATTTTCGGAAGTGAGGGACAGGGGTCCCTTTAAATCGGTTTCTGACCCGCCAATGGCCGGACGACCTTAGGTGCCCTTAAAAATACCGCCACAATATTTGGTCGCCATGACGGCATGCGAATCGAGCGCTGGCGGCGACCGTGGCGCTTCAACGAGGCCAGCGGGATTCGATCGGGGGCTGGTCCAAACCCGGCGACACCCGTTCGCGTCCAGATTGGCGACGGTATAGCAGCGGGCGGCACTGGCCCGGAGCAGCGATTCCATCGCGTCAACCACGCACAACCATCACAAAGCTCGGGGTGCGCTTGACACCTCTGTGAATTCGCGCGTAGGATGCGTTACGTTAACGTTAAAGTAGTCGTTGATCGAAAACAGGCAGACCCCGTTCCCCAGTCTCAAATCAGGTCCTGCCACAGTGCCGTGAAGCAAATTTTCGCAAGGAGGCAGTTATGGGAGAGTCCATCAGACAGTGCTGGAATCGGCTCTGGTTGCTCACAGTGCCGCTGATTCTCCTGGGCGTTGCCGGGTTCTCGTCCCCGCTCGCCATAGGGCAACAGACCAACGCCAATGTCAACGGAGTCGTTAAGGATCCGAGCGGCGCCGCAATCCCCAATGCGCGCGTTGAGCTTACGAACGTGAATACGGGTGTCGTGAGGACAACCACTACGAACAACGACGGAGCCTATAACTTTCCGAGCGTGGTGCCCGGGGTTTACACGATGCAGGCATCCGCCACCGGTTTTGCGGCAGTGTCGCAACCGGCGGTCACGCTTCAGGTCAGCCAGATTGCGACCTTCGATTTTGAATTGAAAGTCGGTTCGACCACCAGCAGCATTACCGTGACTGCCACGGCGGCCGCGTTGCAGACTTCGAGCTCGGAACTGGGCACGGTAGTTACCACCAACCAGGTCAACGACCTGCCCCTGAACGGGCGCAATTTTACCCAGTTGCTGACGATCACAACGGGCGTCGCGAACGTCAATACGGACCAGAACGGCAATGGCGGCGGCGGCTGGAATGGTCACACGGTGGGGACCACCGACATCCCGGCCGTTAACGGCGCGGCCAACCGGAGCAATGTCTTCCTGCTGGATGGCGCAAACGACCTGAACACGCTGTCCGGGGTCTATAACTATTCGCCGATCGTGGATGCCATCCAGGAATTCAAGACGCAGGGGCATAACGATCTTGCCGAGTATGGGGGTGCCGCCGGCGGTCTCGTAACGGTGGTCACCAAATCGGGAACGAATCAGTATCATGGCGCTCTTTGGGAGTTCCTGCGCAACGAGCAGATGGATTCCCGCGGCTACTTTGAGTCCAGCCGCGCGCCGCTGCGGCAGAACCAGTATGGCGCTTCTGCCGGCGGTCCCCTTTCCATTCCCAAGCTGTACAACGGTAAGAATCGCACTTTCTTCTACGCTGCGTGGGAGAGCTACCGCTACGCCTCTGCCCAGGAAACGGGAGCGCTCGGACCAACGGCTGCGATGCGCGCCGGCGATTTCAGTGCCCTGGGGGTGCCCATCTATGATCCGGCCACGACCACTCTTGACCCCGTTTCCGGCCAGTACACGCGCCAGACCTTCACGCAGGAGTACAACGAAGGTCCGGGCAATCCCTCCCTGTGCGGAGGCGACACTAACTGCATTCCCAGCAGCCGGTTCAATCCGATCACATCGCTGTACGCGGGGCTCATTCCGAACAGCGGTGCTCTGGTCAACGGGAGTAACGTCTTCGTGACCGGAAGATCGTTCACGAATCAGCATTCGGGTACGCTGCGGGTGGATCAGAACTTCGGCAACAACGACCAGCTGATGTTTCGTTACAGCCAGTTCGATCAGTACGGGCAGTCTCCGTCGGGCACGATCGGTTCGGGCTTCGACAGTGTTGTCGGGCATAACTACATCGGTCATTGGACGCACACCTACAGTCCAACGACCTTTTCCGATGTTTACTTCGGAAGAAACTACGGATATAGCCTGATCGGCACCTCCTGGGCCGGTGAGGATGCAGCGTTTCTTGGCCAGCTGCAGTCACTGGGGATGTCCTCAGCCTGGATGACCCTCGACAACAAGACGTACGCTCCGCAGCTCGCAGCGGACAGTTATGTCGGTTTGACCGGTTCGCAGTTGCAGGGAAGCGGCCTGGCGGATGACTGGCAGTTCGGCGGTTCATTCTCCAAAATTCTCGGCAAGCACACGCTCAAAGCCGGTGTCGATATCGAAACCAACAACTTCACTTCGCCAATTGCATATTCGGGAGTTTATTTTGGGGTGAAGCAGACGGCGGGCGTCGGAGCTGAGCAGGGAGTAGGCGGAAACAGCTGGGCATCGTTGTTGCTGGGCGTTCCCCGCGAAGCCAACTATCGGAATATCGATGAGGTGGCCAAGGGCGGCTGGATGGATGCCTTCTACGTGCAGGATCAGTTCAAGGCGACGAGTCGTCTTACCCTCAATCTCGGCTTCCGCAACGACATGGTGTTCACGCCAATTTATGGGACGGGCAAGGGCGGGAACTACTACACCGGCAACGCCGACCCCGTTACGGGCCAATACATCCTGAATGCGCGCCCACCCGACTGCTCGGCAACCCAGGGTGCGCCGTGTATTCCCAACGGCATCTATACCGCATCGAGCACGCCGGCTCCGGGCGGGCTTCCCGCTCACACCATCGTTAACCCGAGTCTTCGCGTGATTCAAAACTCACTGGCGGACTGGGGTCTCCGGCTGGGTGCGGCCTACCGTTTGAATGACAAGACGACGATTCGCGGTGGATACGGCCGTGAGTACGACGAGTGGGCCACCATCGTCCAGCTTTCGCAGAATTTCGGCGGAAACTGGCCCGCGGTCAACACTCTCGACAACGCCGGTCTGAATACCAACGTTCCCACGGCGACTGCGGCCGATCCGCTGCAATTGGGTGGCGGCGGCGCAATCGTTTACCCCATCAATGATTTCAGCCAGGTCAGCCAGTGGATGGTGGATCCGAACTTCAAAACTCCGTATTACGACCAATACAACGCGGGCATTGAGCGGCAGTTACCGGGGAACCTAGCTCTCGACGCGAACTATGTCGGAGCCACCGGCAGCCGCGAGGACTGGGGACCAACCATGAATACACCCCAGCCGGGACCGGGCGATGTTCAAAGCCGTCGGCCCTACCCCTATATGCAGCAGCAGTGGTTTGACCAGAGCGTTGGACATAGTCAGTACAACGCCCTGCAGGTCACCCTCAACGAACGGAACCTCCATGGTGTCGGCTTTCTGGTCGCGTACACTCTGGGGCACTCGAATTCCGATGGCTGCGGACTGGGTGCAAGCTGCGACTCATCCAACCCATATCACCGCAGCGTCGATTACGGCACTTCGGATCTGAACCAAAAGAACATCTTCTCGGCCGCATTTACGGCGCAGTCGCCCTTCACTCACTCTCCCGATAAGGTGGTATCCGGTCTGGCAGGTGGATGGTCGATGAACGGCATTGTGCAGTTCAGTTCCGGACAGGTTTACACCGTAACCACCGGCAGCGACCCAGAGAATATCGGCTGCTGCCTGCAGGAGAGGGTGAACGTGACGGGTGACCCGAACAGTGGGTCGGGTCTCCATACTCCGGCGAAATGGTTCAACACGAGCGCGTTTACGCAGCCGGCGGCCTATACCTACGGCACGGAAAAGGTAAACCCGTTTACTGCGCAAATGCGACACGAAGTCGACCTGTCCCTCTTCCGACAGTTCCACATAGGGCTCGGAGAAGAGAGATACTTCGAATTTCGCGCCGATTCGTTCAACCTGTTCAACAACGTTGTCTTCGATCGTCCGGATGCCACGATTTCCGACACGACTTTCGGACAAGTCACACGGCAACAGAACCAGCCACGACAATTGCAGGTCGCTCTGAAGTTCTACTATTAGCCCGTGGCCTAACCAGCCAACCGGCATCCCTGCCGCCAGGACGGCAGGGATGCCAGGTTGCCTTCGAAGCTCCGATCGATGCAAGCTAAAGATTCAAGAGTGACGGATGCGTTCGGCGCTGACCCTACTGTTTTCCGCCGCAGTGCTCTGCGGATTTTTGCCGGCTCAGAGCATCGCGGCGCCGCCAATCCGGTTCGAGGACATCGCTGAGCGCGCGGGTGTGCATTTTGTCGTCGAGAATTCTCCTACCCCGGAAAAACATCAGCCGGAGACCATGCCTGCCGGGGTGGCTTTGTTCGATTATGACGGGGACGGCCTGCTCGATATTTATCTGGTCAACGGCGCCGAGATGCCATCGCTGGTGAAAACCGGGCCGAAGTACTACAACCGGCTGTTCCACAACAACGGCAATGGAACCTTCACCGACGTTACGGAGCGCGCCGGAGTCGCGGGAGCGGGTTATGGAATGGGCGCCGCCGCCGGCGATTACGATAACGACGGCCGGGACGATCTGTTTGTGGCCAACGTCAACGGAAATCAACTGTTCCACAATAATGGCGACGGTACCTTTACCGACGTCACCGTGAAGGCCGGTCTGAGTGGCGCCGTGCACAACGGCCGCAAGATGTGGTCCATCGCAGCAGGCTG
>DASZYN010000261.1:0-2438 GCA_035545435.1 Acidobacteriaceae bacterium
CGAAAATCACCAGAGCACGCCGAATCCGGTTCTTACCCGTGCAGTGCGGTTATACTCGGGGGCATTCCAAAAAAGGACGAGGTGAGCATGGATTTGCGTTCGTGGAGCCGGGCCGCGGTACTTCCTTTATTCGTAGCAGTCGCATGCACGTTTTCCTGTGTGGCAGGGGCACAGGAAAAGGGGAACGAGAAGGGCGCAGAGGCGAAGCCGGGGGCCGCCTCGACGGTGGGTGCGCCGGACTCTACGACCGAAGGGTCGGTGACGATTGGCGGGCAGGCGGTGGCGTACCGCGCGGTGGCGGGGACGATCACGGTGGGCGCGAACGATCAACAGGATGCGACGCTGGCATTTGATGGCAGCTTGCTGCCCAATTCCGGCGTGAAGCCGCCGACCGATCCGGCGGAGGCGCCGCCGACGGCGCGAATCTTTTATGTCGCGTACTTCCGGAAGGATGCGACCGACGAGACGCATCGCCCCGTGATGTTCATCTACAACGGCGGCCCCGGCTCCGCGACGATGTGGCTGCACATGGGAACGTTTGGGCCGAAGCGGATTGTGCTGCCGGATGAGGATCACCAGGAGGGCGCACCGTATTCCATCGTGAGCAATCAGTATTCGCTGCTCGACGCGAGCGATCTGGTCTTCATCGACGCGCCGGGCACGGGGTTCAGCCGGACGTTTGGGAAGGATCGCGGCAAGGCGTTCTACGGCATCGATCAGGACGGGCAGGCGTTCAGCCACTTCATTCGCAAGTTCCTGACGAAGTACGGGCGGTGGAACTCGCCGAAGTACATCTTTGGAGAGAGCTACGGCACCCCGCGTTCGGCGGTGCTGTCGGCGGATCTGAACGGCGTGGATCTGAACGGGGTGATTCTGCTGTCGCAGATCCTGAGCTTCGATAACTCCATTGACGGTCCGGAGGCGAATCCGGGCGTGGATCAGGCGTATGCGCTGGGGCTGCCGACAATGGCGGCGACGGCGTGGCACTTCCACAAGCTGGCGAACCAGCCGGCGGCGCTGGGGCCGTTCCTGCAGGAGGTGGAAAAATACGCGCTGACCGACTATATGGAAGCGCTGCTGCAGGGCAGCGAACTGAGCGATGAGCAGAAGCACGCCGTCGCCGAGAAGCTGCACGGATATACGGGACTGCCGGTGGATTATCTGGTGCGCGCGAACCTGCGCGTAAACGGCGGCGAATTTTCAAAGGAGCTGAAGCTCGACGAGATGACCACGGTGGGCCGTCTGGACACGCGGTATCAGGGGCCGGACATGAATCCGCTGAGCGCCGAAACGGATTACGATCCGCAGAGCGACGCGATTACGTCGGGATGGTTGGCGGCGATCAACACGTACCTGCGCCAGGATCTGAAGTACGGAGCGCAGGAAACGTATTTTCCCAGCGGGCGCATGGGTGGCGACTTTAACTGGGACATGCATCATCGGACGCCTGGGTTCCGCGGCTTCTCGAGCGACTGGAGCGGGCCGAACGTAATGCCCGATCTGGCATACCGGATGAAGATGAATCCGAAGATGAAGGTCATGCTGGCCGGGGGATATTTCGACCTGGCGACGCCGTACTTCGAGGGCGAATACGAGATGCATCATCTGCCCATGCCGAACTCGCTGCAGAAGAACATCAGCTACCACTACTACGAAGCCGGACACATGATCTACGTGAACGAGGATGTGCTGAAGCAGTTCCACAGCGATGTGGAGGGGTTCGTGCGGGCTACAGAGAACGGTGCGAAGTAAAGCAGTCGGCAGGCAAAGGCAATCGCGCGTTCGGTCAGCTGAAGAAGAAGTGAGTGATGCGCCAGGTGCGGGGCGGCCGGTCGTCGTTGGGATCGGGCGCCGCCGCCTCAGAGTTTGGCGCGGGCTCTTCATCGGCGCAGAGGCGTTCGCGGGGAGGCTCAGGGCCGCTGGAGCCGGGGAACGCGCGGGAGTGGGCGGCGAAGGGCATCGTGGCGTGCCGCGCGGCGCTGAGGCGCTGGCGGAGGCCGGCGTTCTCGAGAGCGAGGGCTTCGTTTTCCTGCTCCAGAGCGAGGACGTCATCCTGGACGGCAATGATGAGGTTGCGGACGGCGCATTCATCGTGACGGCTGAGGGCGCGCTCGATTTCCATCAGCTTCTGCATGAGAACGGGGGCATCCATGAGGCACGCTCCGGGGGAGGAACTGGGGATAGAGTGCCTTGGGTGGGTTGGGGAGGCTGTGATCGATGTCACGGGGGTACAGAGTACAGGGTGGAGGGATTGTTGGCCCGGTAGTTCAATCTCAGCGGTTTAGACAGATTCCTTGAACTTTCGGCGTCCCGAAACTGAATTCGGGACGCCGAGTTGTTTCCGGCTTAGTTGTTGTTGTCGGGTGGGAGGAAGAGCCACGGCGTCGTCGTCACGCCTGTGCCGGTGACCGAGGCGCAGCGGCCGGAGCCGGGGCCGG
>DASZYN010000262.1:0-2319 GCA_035545435.1 Acidobacteriaceae bacterium
CTGCGCCGCCGTATTCCGTCGGAAAAATCACCCCCAGCAGTCCCATCCGCCCGAGCTGCTTCACGACCTCCATCGGGAACTCCGAGGCTTCATCCCAGCGCAGCACGTTCGGTGCAATCTCGCGTGCAGCGAAATCGCGAATCTCCCGCTGCAGAGATTCCTGGTCCTCGGTGAGGGTGAACGGAAAGGTGGAGGCGGTATGCGGGGTGCTGGTTTGGGTCGCGGCACTCATGCGTCGCGGTACTCCGGTGGGAGAGATGGAGAAAACGGGTAAGAGTAGCAGAGTCGAGTGGGTTTTGTCGCTGACTTCTATTGACAAAGATTGCCAATCGCGAAAACATTGATGCATGCCTACACGGAACGTAAACCTGACGCCTGAATTGGATCGATTTGTGCATTCGCGGATCAAGACCGGCCGTTATGAGAATGCCAGCGAGGTGGTACGTGCAGCACTGCGCAGTCTCGAGCGCGAGGAGGCGGAGCACGAAGCGAAACTCGCGGCGTTGCGAGAGGCCATCGACGAAGGGGAAAGTAGCGGTTTTGTTACCGGAGATGTTTTTGCGCGTGTATTAAAAAACGCACGGCCTCTGCGCACGCGCAAATAGCGATGACATGGATCCGATTTACTGCTCGGGCGGAGGCGGATTTGACCCGAATTGCAGACTACACTCTGCACATGTGGGGCGAAACCCAGAAGGTTCGCTATGTCCGATCCCTTCAGGCATGTTGCGTTCGGCTGGAAGAGAATCCGATGCTGGGGCGGCCTTGCGATGAAATTCGTCCTGGTCTCCGCCGGATGGAAGAGGGGAAGCATGTAATCTTCTATCGTCCCGAGAAGAATGGCATCGCGGTCTATCGCATTCTTCACCAAAGCATGGTGCCCAAAGATCGCGTTTGAGCCATTGAGATCTCGTCATTTCTCCCCCGCAGGCACCGCATAAATCTTCTTCCGCCCCGGATCGAACGTCCACCGAAATCGGTCCAGCAGGGCATTGCCAATCACGCCGTCGCGGTTGATCTTCACTGCCGAAGGGCCTTCCCACCAGTGCACCTTCGTGAATGCTCCCGCGCGGCCGATCGCGATCATCGTGTCTTTGCCCGGCGCGAGCTGCAGCTGCCCGTTGAGATCGATTTTGGCGATCGGCAGCAGATCCGTTGTGTAGCGGCCGTTCACCCCCAGGCCGTGGGACTCCTGCGCCGAGGAAGCGCTCCCCTTCAAACCAGCTGCCTCGCGAAAACGAGTATTCAGCAGAAGCGTGATGTCACTGCCCGTATCCATGTGGAGCAGCGCATCGGCTTTGTGGCCGTTCACGAACGTTATTTGCGAAGTCAGCAGCAGTCCCTGGGGGTTCCAATCGCCATGCAGGTTGGCATAAGCGCCCAACGGAGGCGAACATTGCCCCCGAAGCGTCAGCCGTGCCGGCGCGTACTCCAGCGTCACGCACCACTGGCGAAAGAAGTCCCACCCCAGAAACCCGTCAAAAGCGTGGCCAAACCCCTTGTTCAGATCGCCGAGATCGGTGACCAGCGCCGATCCACCAAAAATCACATTCGTCCCCGAGCGTAGCGAGACGTCCGTCGTCAGATAGCGCCGCTTCGCCTTGCCGCCGCCGAAGCCGTTGTACGACAGCGATCGCTCCAAAAAATGCGTGTGGACCTCGCCCTTCCTCGCCACCGACGCGGCCAGCGTCGTCCGCTGGAAGCCCGTGTCCAGCATCAGTGTGAGCGGTCCCAGAGGCTCATCCGTAACGGTTACATATAGATGCCGCCCCGAGTACTCCAACGGTATCTCGATCGGTGCGGTTTGCGCGACGATCGCGCAGGGCAAGAGCAGCACAGCAAGGACCAAAACCAGGCGCCGCAGGGTCACCCCATTACGGCTGTCCCGGGAATCGAATTCCAACTGCACCCTACCGCAAACTCGCAGGCGGCGGATTCACCGCGTCCAGCTGTTTGAACATCGCATCCGGCAGTTTCAGCGCTGCTGCTGCAACATTCTCCTCCACATGCTTCGCCGACGACGTCCCCGGAATCGGCAGCGTGACCGGCGAGCGCCGCAGCAGCCAGGCCAGCGCCACCTGCAGCGGCGTCGCGCTCAGCTGCCTGGCGAACTTCTCCAACAGCTCATGCGCGGCCGCGCGCACCTGCCCCAGCGGTGCCCACGGAATGAACGCAATTCCATTCTTCTCGCAGAAGTCGAGCACGAAGTCCCACTCCCGATCCGCAAAGCTGTACCGGTTCTGCACCGACACGATGGGCGTAATCTTCCGCGCCCGCTCCACGTATTCCAGCGCCACGTTCGACAGCGCCACGTGCCGA
>DASZYN010000263.1:0-2973 GCA_035545435.1 Acidobacteriaceae bacterium
GTTGCCGCGCGCACTTCGCCCCGCAGTCCGCCCAGCTCTTTCAGCCACGGACCCAAATCCTGGGGCAGCTGGGCATCGATCTCCTGGCGAAGCCGCTGCGCCAGCGCCGGGCTCTCCCCCGCGGTCGACACAGCAACCTGCAAATCGCCGCGCGAGACGATCGAGCCGAAATAGAAATCGCAGTTCGGCGGATCGTCGACGGCATTGCAGGGAATGTTGCGGCGTCGCGCTTCTTCATAAACGGTACGATTCACTGCGGAATCGTTCGTGGCCGCAATCACCAGGAAAGCGCCCTCGAGATCCTGCGGCTCAAACAGCCGTTGATGCCACACCACTGCATCCTGGTGCGCCAGCTCACGGATACGTGGAACGGTTTTCGGTCCGACGACGGTCACTTTCGCTCGCGAGGCCAGCAGGCTCTCGATCTTCGCCAGCGCTACCGTTCCCGCACCCACCACCAGCACAGGTTTGCCATCGAGTCTTAAAAAAATGGGAAGCAGGTTCATCCCACCTCCACCGGAACGCGCCCGCTCGGCACATCGCGTTCCACCGGAATAAATTCCTCGCCCGCCAGCGCCGCCCGCAGCTCCCCATCGGCACGCCGGCCAAACCACGCGCGCAGGTTTTCGCCCGCCTCGCGTTCCTCCAGATACTTCCGCAACAGCCGCTCCAGCGCCTCCGGCACCCTATGCGCTGGCGTGCGGAATCCCACCGGACGCGCGACGCCCGCATGTTTGCCTACCGACCCACCCACGCAGAAGTAGTAAGCATCGGTGAGCTGGCCCTCGTGCTTCACCTTCTTGCCCTCGAGGCCGATGTCGGCGATCCAGTGCTGGCCGCAGCTGTTGGGGCAGCCGGTCACATGCAGGCGCAACTGCTGATCGAACTCCGGCAGCCGCACCTCCATCTCTTCGACCAGCCAGCGCAGGAACCCCTTCGTCTCCGTAATCGCGAGCTTGCAGAACTCGGTGCCCGTGCAGGCGATGCCGCCGCGCCAGAACTGCGAGCCCTGCACGTTCAGGCCGATCTTCCCAAGTTCGCCCGCAAGTTCCGCGGCGCGATGGCTGGGGATATTCAGGAAAACCAGGTTCTGCATCACCGTGAGCCGCAGATCACCGGTTCCGAATCGTTCCGACAATGCGGCCGCCGCAGCCAGCTGGTCGCCGGTGACCCGTCCGCGCAGAACGCTCGCACCCACGTAGCTCAGACCGAATTGTTTCTGCGGATGGATGCCGGCGTGATCGCGCAGGATATCGTCAGGAATGACTTCGTCGACCGCCGGATCCAGTTTGTAACCGATGCGGTGCTCAATTTCGGCCAGGAACTGCTCCGCCGTCCATCCCTCCTTCATGAAGAGATACTTCAGGCGAGCTCGGTCGCGGCTCTCGCGCAATCCCTGCTGATCGCGAAAAATCTCCGCAATCGCCCGGACCACGGCAGCGGCCTGATCCGTCTTCACAAAAGCATTGAGACGCACCGCAAGATGCGGTTCATTCGACAACCCGCCACCCACACGCACCGAGTAGCCGATCTCCTTACCGCGCCGAATCGCGGTCAGGCCAATGTCGTTGATCTCGGGATACGAGCACCACACCCCGCAACCCGTGATCGAAATCTTGAATTTGCGCGGCAGGTTGAAGAAGTCATTGTTGCCCTGCAGGGCGCGAGAAATTTCAACCGCCAGCGGGGAAGCATCGACGATCTCATCGTGCGCAATGCCTGCCAGCGGGCAGCCGGTCACGTTGCGCACCACATCGCCGCACGCTGCTTTGGGGGAAAGCCCAACGCGGCCGAGCGCCTCCATCACTTCCGGCAGCGACTCGACCGTCAGCCAGTGAAACTGAATGTTCTGGCGAACCGTAATATCGGCCAGATTCCGTCCGTGCGTCCGCGCAATGTCTGCAATCGCCCGCGCCTGATCGGATCGCAGGATGCCGTTGGGCACCCCGACACGCATCATGAAGTATTCGGTCGCCTTGCCTTCGCCGCCCTTGCCGCCCGTGACGCCAAGACCGTCGCCCTGGCTGTAGATACCCCACCAGCGAAAATAAGTGCTCCAGTCGGCCGGGATCGAAGCGTGCCCGTTGCGTGCGAATGCGCGAATCTCCTCGATCGCATCCCAGGGATTCTTCTCCCGCTTCAGCCGCTCGGCCTTCTGTGCTTTTGTTTCCTTCACTGCGGAGAGTTCCGCCATCGATGACTCCGTAAGTTTTGAGGGAAAATAAAAAACCCGCGTCAGCAGATCGCTGATGCGCGGGAATGATGGTGTGAACTTAAGGCTAGAGGATCACACACCCATCCGGCGCAGCGCGCAACAACAAGCGCAACACATCACCGGGTTGGGGCAAAATGCCATTCGTCTGATAGTAGAGGAGTAACGCTGGGCGGTCAAGCCGAAAGGGGCTCCTCCCCGCTCCGATGCCACATTCACTGGCCGGCCTTGTGGTCGATGAATTTGTCCGCCCAGGTGATGAAGAACGTCATATTCGGCGCGTCGGTGTGCCCGCCGTCATGCTGTCGCCACGCCAGCTTGCCATCCAGCAGGCCGTCATTCACCGGCGGCATCTTTGTGGTGTGGTAATTCGGGTCGAGGGTGAAGTCCTTGCCGCCACTCAGTCCCTTCGCGCCCAGCAGTTCCCAAACCCGGTTCGCGTCCACCGTTGCCATCCAGCTTCCCTGGTGATCCAGCCAGTGCGCGTCGCCCTTCTCCGGCACACCATAGCTGATGAACGTGAGCCGCGGCGCGCAAAGCGCGATCAGCTCGTTGCTGTCGACCGGCAGTTGGCCCGGATTCATGCTGCCGAAGGTGGCCTCCGACGCGTCGTACTTCATGAAGTTGCCATCCATCCAGTAGTATTCACCGGTCGCCAGGTTCTCCACGCCTTCGCCGTAGTTGCGGCGCAGCGGTGTCGCTCCGCCTTTGCCCGACGAGCCCACCAGCACCATCGCAAAGCGCTGATCGAAGGCCATCGT
>DASZYN010000264.1:0-10791 GCA_035545435.1 Acidobacteriaceae bacterium
GTATCAGAAGGGCAAGTTACAGTTTGACGACCCGGTGGCGAAGTATCTGCCGGCGTTCGGTGCCAACGGGAAGCAGGACATTACGATTCGGGAGCTGTTGACGCACTATTCGGGGCTACCGCCAGATCTACCGCTGGCCGAGCCCTGGGAGGGACACGGCACGGCGTATCGGATGGCGTTTGCGATTGCGCCTGCGGGACCGCCGGGAGAGAAGTTTGTCTACAGCGACATCAACTTTATTGTGCTGGGCGCGCTGGTCGAAAAGCTGTCAGGGATGACGCTGAATGAGTACGCGGAGCGATTCATCTTTCAGCCGCTGGGAATGCGGCACACGCGTTTTCTTCCGCCCGAGTCGTGGATCCCGCACATCGCGCCGACGCAGTACGAGCATGGGGCCTCGGCGTATGGCGTGGCAGGGCTGGCGACCGGTCCCGGCGACGTGATGCTGCGCGGGGTGGTGCACGATCCCACGTCGCGGCGCATGGGCGGCGTGGCTGGACATGCCGGGGTGTTCAGCACGGCGGACGATGTGGCGGTCTATGCGCAGAATTTGCTGAACCGGCTGGCGGGGCGGCCGAGCCGGTTTCCGCTGTCGCGACGCGTCCTGCAGCTGATGGTGAAGCCGGAGCAGCCGGCCGGGGGCAAGGCGGTACGTGGATTCGGGTGGGACATCGATTCACCCTACTCGAGCAATCGCGGTTCGATTTTTCCGGTGGGATCGTTTGGGCACACGGGCTTCACGGGGACGTCGCTGTGGATGGATCCGGCAAGCGATACGTACGTAATTGTGCTGGCGAATTCGGTCCATCCGAATGGGCCGAAGCGGATCGTCGCCCTGCGCGGCAAGATTGCCGATGCGGCGGCGAGGGCGGTGGGAGCGGAGAAGCACGCGGCGGCCAGTCGTCGCTGAGAGCCACCTGCAGACCGCGTGTGGGTTGGTTCTTGTTTCGGGCCTGAAGGAAACCGCGGATTCCTAATATTTACGGAGCACGCCAAGGACTCTGCCCTGGATCGCGACCTGTGCGGCGGGCACGAGGATAGGGTCCATTTCGATATTGGCAGGCTGCAGCCGGATCACAGAGCCTTCGCGGTAATAGCGCTTCAGCGTTGTTTCGGAGCCGCGGACCAGAGCGACCACGATTTCGCCGGAGCGGGCGGTCGCCGTGCGTTCGACGAGGACGAAGTCGCCGTCGAGGATGTGCTCATCGCGCATGGATTCGCCGCGGACCTGGAGAGCGAAGACATCGCGATTGCCGACGATGTCGGCCAGAGAGATGCTTTCCGGGATTTCGGCGGCTTCGACGGGATACCCAGCGGCGATGCGCCCGGCCAGAGGGAGGCGGTCGACGCCACGGCCTTTGGAACGGGGCGGCAGGACGTCGAGTGAGCGGCTGCGATTGTGCGCGCGGGCCAGCAGGCCTTTGTTCTGCAGGTTGGTGACGTGCTTGTGCACGGTGGCCAGGGAGCGGAGGTCGAGACCGTGGGCGATTTCTTCGAAGGAGGGTGAATAGCCGTTTCGCTGTACAAAGCCGGAGATGAACTCGAGGACTTCCTTCTGCCGCCGGGTGATCGCCATAGCGGCCATTATAGCGAACAAAAAGCGAATGGGAAGAGAATTCGGCGGTGCTCTGGCTTTCCGGTTTCCCATTCCGGTACCTGCGGGCAGGGCGATTTCATTGCGGGAAGGGAGTTTGGATTTCTCTCATATTTCGATTCACGGGAAGGAGAGAAGGAGAGAAGGTGGGGTTGGGAGAAGCGACGATGCGGTTGCTGATAGCGGAAGACGATCCGGCGCTGGGCAGGTTTCTGGCCCGCGGGATGGAACAGGATGGGCACGAGGTGACGATGGCCACCAATGGCGAAATGGCGATGGAGGCGATGCGGAACGATCTTCCTGAAATGGCGGTGCTCGATCTGAATCTTCCCCGCCGGGATGGAACCGAGGTGCTGGAGTTCCTGCGCACGCTGACCGAGGATGTGCCGGTTCTTATCCTGACGGCGCGGAAAGAACCGGAGGTCCGGCTGAGGTGCCTCGAGATGGGCGCGGACGACTTCATGCAGAAACCATTTTCCTTCGCCGAGCTGCGCGCCCGCTGCCGTGCGCTGCAGAGACGGAGATCCCCGGGACTGGTGCTGCGGCAGGGGGATGTGGAGATGAAACGCGTGGAGCGTTTGGTGACGTGCCAGGGGAAAGCGGTCACCCTGACCACGCGGGAGTTTGCGCTGCTGGAATACCTGCTGCTGCATCGCGGGCGCGCCGTTTCGCGAGCGACTCTGCTCCGGGAGGTTTGGAACATGAGCGAAGCAGCGGGAACGAATGTGGTGGATGTCTACATCAACTATTTGCGGCGGAAACTCGAGAGCGCCGGCGCGGGCGCCGCCGCGAATGGAAGCTGCGACGGGGAAACGCTAATCCGGACGGTGCGTGGCGTGGGATACGCGATCGGCCGGGAAACCGGAACGGCACCTGCAGCCACGGCTGTCTAAGGAGGAGAGATGGGAAGCATAGCGCAGTCGAGACCCGGCAGCGGAACCCGGACGGCGGTTCTGGTGAGTGCAGATGCAGCGTTCAGGGAGCGGTTGCGGCGCGCGCTTTCCGAACTGCGGTGGCAGGTACGGGAGACGGCGGGCGGAGCGGAGACGCTGGCGTGCCTGGAGGCTTCGCCGGCCGAGACCGTGGTGGTGGACTCGTGGCTGCCGGACCTGGAGATCCAGGAGTTCGTGACGGAGTTTCGGAAGGTGCATCCGGAGGTCGACCTGGTGATGGCGGATGCCTCGGATGAAGACCGAAGCGAGGTGCGGGGCCCGCGGCGCAACGAGATTTTCCTGGCGCTGCGACGGGCGCAGGCCACCGATGACGCGATCTGGAATACCGCCCCGCGCACGATCGATGCCGGAGGCTGCGAGGAACGAGTGACATCCGGGGAATCCCGCGTCCTGCAAGAGGCGGGCCAGGCTCCGCCGACGGTCCGGGCGGCAGGGGAATTGCCTTCCGGTGCGGCGATGCACGCGTCTGGTTCTGTGCCGTGGGCCGCCGGATTGCCGGAATTTGTGGGGTCGCATCCGGCCATGCTGGAGGTGAGCCGGAGGATCCGACTGGTGGCGCCGCGCGCGACGCCGGTGCTGATCGAAGGGCCAACCGGGAGTGGCAAGGAGATGGTGGCGCGTGCAGTGCACCGGCTGAGCCCGAGGGCGATGCGGCGGATGGTAGCGCTGAATTGCGCGGCGATCCCGGAAGGCCTGCTCGAAGCGGAGTTGTTCGGACACACGCGTGGCGCGTTCACGGGCGCGGTCGACAATCGCACCGGACGGATCGAAGCAGCGCACGGCGGGACGCTGTTTTTGGACGAGATCGGGGAGATGCCTTTGGGCTTGCAGGCGAAGCTGCTGCGTTTCCTCGAGACCGGAGAACTACAACGGGTGGGGAACAACGAATCGATCCATGTCGACGTGAGAATCGTGGCGGCGACCCATCGCCCGCTGGGGAAGCTGGTGAAAGCGGGAACGTTTCGAGCCGACCTGTACTACCGTCTGGCAGTATTCCTGATCCGCACACCGGCCCTGGCGGGCCGGGACCAGGATGTGACGGCGCTGATCGGGCATTTTCTCACAAAGATGGGGAAGAGCAGTCCGGCGAAGCAGATGACGGAGGCGGCGCTGGTGCGGCTGGCACAACACACGTGGCCCGGGAATGTTCGGGAACTGGAACATGTCCTGGAGCGGGCATGGATTCTGGCCGAAGATCGGCCGCGGATCGATCGGGACGAGATCGAATTCGATGAGGAGGGATAAGAGGAGTCTCATGATTGCGAAGGCAGGGCGGGGGAAAGGGTGCAGGAGAGGGATGGACCCGAAGGACGAACGATGCAGATTCTGACACCGATGGCGGAGGCGCTGAACCGATACCTGGACCTCTCGTCGCAGGAGCTGAAGTTGACCGCGCAGAACATGGCCAATGTCGACACGCCGGGATACCGGACCGTGGGGTTCGATTTTGCCGGGGAAATGTCGCGTTCGCTGGACGGACTACGAGGAACGGCGGGCGCCCCGGCGGCGGATGCTCCTGTGCATCCGGTGCGGATCGATGGACTGCTGGAGCGTCCGGATGGGAACAACGTGTCCATGGACCGCGAAGGAATGAAGATGGCCGAGGCGCAGCTGCAGTTCCAGACGGGAGTGGAACTGCTGAAGCACGCGTTCTCACGTGTCGAGAATGCGATTCGCATGGATGAGAAGTAACGGCGCGGGGGCGAGGAACGGTTCGGGCTCGGGAAGCGGCCGCTGGTTCCGGACAGGAGGATGTATGTTGCTGCCCGGCGCGAGAGAGTTGAAAGCAGAGACAGCAATCGGAGCGGAAAGTGAGGCGCGATGAATCTGTTCGGGGTGATGGAGGTGAGCGGATCGGCGTTGCAGGCGGAGCGGATTCGGGCCGAGGTGGTGGCCGCGAATATGGCGAACGCCGAGACCACGCGCACCGCCGACGGCGGGCCCTATCGGCGCCAGCATGTGGTGTTCACGTCGGAAGCGGCGCAGGGCAGTTTCGGCGCGCATTTGCTGGCCAATCCGGGACAGGCGGACGGTGAGATCGGGGGCGTACGCGTGTCGGCGGTGGTGGCCGACGAGGGGGCACCGCTGCGGCGGTTTGACCCCGGGCATCCCGACGCCGATCAGGACGGATATGTGTCGTATCCGGATATCAATCCGCTGACCGAGATGGTGGATCTGATGGGGGCGACGCGGGCCTATGGGCTGAACAGCTCGGCGGTGCAGGCGGAGAAGGGCATGCTCACCGCGTCCCTGGAAATTCTTAAATAGAAGGTTCGCGTATGCAGACGGCTGGAATCGGACATTCCCTTGCGGCGGTGCTGACGACGCCGGCGGCCCCGATGGGATCGGTTGCGACGGAAGCGGCGCCTTTCGGCGATCTGCTGAAAAGTGCGATTGCGGGAGTGGATGGGCTCGAACAACAGGCTTCGGCGGCCGTGGAAGGGCTGATGCGGGGAAGCGGAGTGGATCTCCATGATGCACTGATCGCTACGCAGAAAGCGGACATGAGCTTTGAGCTGGCTCTGGCCGTACGCAACAAAGCGGTGGCCGCGTATCAGCAGGTGATGGGAATGCAGTTCTGAGCGCAGGCGAGTGAGACCGGATGGCCGATAAAGCTGACAAACCGCAATCCGCGCTGACGGTGCAGCAGCGAGCCGGAGTTCTGGCGACTGAGGCAGCAACGCGCTTCCGCAATCTCGATGCGGGACGGCGGAACCGTCTGCTGTCGGCGGTGGCGATTGTGCTGGCCGGGCTGGGAGGGCTGATCTGGTACGCGTCGCGGCCGGAATGGAGAACCTTGTATGCGGGCCTCGATCCCGACGATGCTCGCCAGGTTTCCCAGCAACTGACCACCGCGGGAATCCCGTTCGATGTTTCTCCGGACGGTTCGACATTGCGCGTACCGGCGCCGAATCTGGACAAGGCGCGGCTGGCCACAACCGCCAAAGGGGGGCCCAGGACCGGGCGAATGGGGTTTGAACTCTTCGATAACCCGAACTGGATGGGATCGGAGTTCGACGAGAAGGTGAATTACCAGCGTGCGCTCGAGGGAGAGCTGGAGCACACAATTGGGACGCTGGCGTCGGTGCAGTCGGCCCGGGTGCACCTGGTGCTGCCGCACGATTCCCTGTTTTCAACGGATCAGCGGGAGGCCAAGGCTTCGGTGGTCCTGCGCCTGCGGCATCGCACGCTCTCCGATGAGGAAGCTGAGGCTGTGGGCAATCTGGTCGCGAGCGCCGTGGACGGTCTTCGCCCGGAAAAAGTCGTGCTGGTGGATGCGGCGGGGGGAGGGCTGCTGGGACGCCGCGGGGCGGACGCCGCTGGGGAGTCGCGCGAACAGGAGATGGCGGCGAGGCTGGTGGAAACGCTGGAACCGGCAGCCGGAGCGGGGAATGTACGAGCTTCGGTCACTCTCGAATACGATGCGAACTCCGCCGATGAACTTGACGAGACCTACGACCCGGCGCAGACGGCAACCTTGTCCATGCAGCGCAATGAACAGAATTCCGGACAGCCGACGGCATCCGGAATCCCGGGCACGGCGAGCAATGCACCCAATGTGAAGCCGCCACTGTATCCGGCGCAGAGTGCGAGCCAGCAGAGCACGAAACAGGAGAGCGCAACGTACGGTGTTTCGAAAAAGACCCGTCACACGATTGAGGCAGCGGGAAAAGTACGGCGCCTGACAGCGGCGGTTCTCATCAACTATCGGCGAACCGGGGAAGGCGGGCAGGTGCGCTGGCAACCGCGCACGGCCGACGAGATGAAACAACTGAGCGACCTGGCGCAGTCGGCGATCGGATTCGATGCCTCGCGCGGGGATCAGGTCACGCTGGCGGAGCTGGCCTTTGACGGAGACGCGGCGCAGCCGGAGCCAACCCGGATCCAGAGGCTGCTGATCACAGCCGCGCGCGGGGAATCCCTGCTGCGTTACGGGACAATTCTGGCCGCGGTTCTGCTCTTTCTCCTCTTCGTAGCCCGCCCGGTGGTCCGCGCGCTGACGTCGACCCATGTGGGAAAAGCTGCTCCAGCTGCGGCCCTGCCGTTGCGCATCCAGGCAGAGACGGAGCCGGCGGCTTTGCCGGCAGAGCGGCAGCTGATCGAGCAGAGAAAGACGCACGCGCAGAGCGTGTTCGACCAGGTGGCGCAAACCGTCAAAAACGATCCGGTGCAAAGTACGCGGTTGCTGGAAAGCTGGATACGGTCGGAGTAACCATGGCATCCCCCGCTGCTCGCCCAGTCGCCGGTTCAGGTCACGCATTAAGCGGAGTGCGTAAAGCCGCGATTTTTCTGGTGGCTGTGGGAGACGAGATCGGAAAGAAGATCCTGCAGCAACTGGCTGAGGCGGATGTGCAGCGGCTGACCGAAGAACTCGCCGAACTGCGCAGTATCCCTCCGGAGCTTTCCCTGGAAGTGGTGGAAGAATTCAGCGAGATGCTGGACACGCAGCAGTTCATGATGCATGGGGGGCTTGACTATGCCACGAAGCTGCTGGTGGACAGCTTTGGGAAACAGCGTGCCGAAGACCTGCTGGCGCTGGTGAAACGGGCTCAGGAAGCCAGTCAGAGCGATCTGACGGTTCTTCAGCGTGTGGATCCGCAGCAACTGGGGAAGTTTCTGGAGAGCGAGCACCCCCAGACGATCGCGGTCGTCCTGGCTCATCTGGATGCAAGAAAGGGCTCTACGGTCATCGACAGCCTCAGCGAGGAACGGCGGGTGGAGGCGATTCGGCGGCTGGCCGCGATGCGGCAGTTTTCCCCGGAAATGGCGCAGCGTGTCGCCATGATTCTGCATCGGCGGCTGGAGAACATGGGCGATACCGGGCGCAAGGCCTACTCGGGATTTAAAGCGGTTGCCGACCTGCTGAACCGGATGGAGTCCGAAGAGGCGAAAAAGATCCTGGACGAAGTGGAAGCTGCGGATACCGCGATGGCGCTGAATATCCGCAATTTGATGTTCACGTTCGAGGATCTGGTGACGATTCCGCCGGCCAGTATTCGGGAAATCGTAGCGGCCGCCGACAAGCGGCAACTCGCTTTGGCGCTGCGGGGGGCACAGGAGGAGTTGCGCGCGCATGTGTTCGCAGCGATGTCGTCTCGCGCGGCCGACATGCTGAAAGAGGATATGGAAGTGATGGGCCCGGTGCGGGCGCGGGAAGTGGCCGGCGCCCAGGGCGAGATCCTGGCTCTGGCGCGGAACCTCGAGGCCGAAGGCAAGGTGATTCTGAAGCTGGAACAGGGCGATGATTTTCTGACCTGAGACGCGGAGTGGGGCCGGTGAGCAAAAACGAGTCGGAAATCCGGATCATGGAATATCCGGCGCTGGCCGGCGGGCGTCCGGTCATCAAAACGCAGGCGCCCCCCGATCCGGTCGAGCGGGTGCGCGAACTGGAGGCGCAGCTCGAGATGAGCGAACGCCGATTCGCCCAGGGTCTGGAGAACGCCACGCGGGATGCACTGGAGAGAGGCAGAGGTCTGGCGGGAGCCGAACAGGCGGCGCTGCGGGAGCAGTGTGTTACGCAGTTGAAAAATGCAGTCGAGGATTTTCGTTCGCACCGTGACGAATACTTTGCGCGGGTCGAGCACGAGGTGGTGCGACTGGCGCTGGCGATCGCGGAGAGGATCCTGCACCGGGAGGCACAATTGGATCCGTTGCTGCTCTCCGGGGCGGTGCGCGTGGCCCTTGGGCAACTGGCGGAGGGGACAGAAGTGCGGTTGCGGGTACCGGCGGCGCAAAAGGAGATGTGGTCGGAAGTGGTGCGCCTGATGCCGGGACTTCCGCTGCGGCCGGAGGTGCGGGCCGACGAGAGCCTGCGCGAGGGCGAGGCAGCCCTGGAAGCCGCTTTGGGTGCGGTCGATCTGGGCGTGAGGGCGCAGCTGACTGAAATCGAACGCAGCTTCTTCGATGCTCATGAATCAGTGCCTGACCTGGAAGGCCTCGAACCCGATCCGGCCGCAGCCGGCGGAAAGCGAGGATGAGTGGAACTCCTGGGGACGTACTTTACCCGGCTTCGCCAGCGCCCGCCTTACCGGTGGCGGGGGCGTGTCGTCGAAGCGGCCGGGCAGACGATCGAATCGGAGGGGCCTCCGTGTTCGGTCGGGGAATCCTGCGAAATCCGCGATGCGGCGGGGAATGTGCATGCCGCAGAAGTGATCGGGTTTCACGGCACGGGAGTGCTGTCGATGACGCTCGGTCCCGCCGATGGCATTCGTTACGGAGATTCTGTTGCCGCGTTGGGAACGATGCCGCGCGTCGAAGTGGGAGAGGGTCTGATCGGGCGGGTGATGAACGCGACGGGTCAACCGCTGGACGGCGGGCGAAGGCCCGTTCTGCACAGCGCGGTGGCACTGGAGAGACCGGCGCCGGCGCCGTTCGATCGCGAGCCTATTCGGGAAGCGCTGGGGACGGGGATTCGCGCTATCGACGGCCTGCTGAGCGTGGGACGCGGGCAGAGGGTCGGCATCTTTGGCGGCTCGGGTGTGGGAAAGAGCACCCTGATCGGGATGATGACGCGGAACAGCGAAGCCGATGTGATCGTGGTCGGCCTGGTGGGCGAGCGCGGACGGGAAGTGGGGGAATTTCTGGAAGAGGGGCTGGGCCCGGAGGGGAAAAAGCGCGCTGTTGTTCTGGTGTCGACGTCGGATCAGTCGGCGCTGCTGCGGATGCGGGCAGCCCTGGCGGCGACCAGTGTGGCGGAATATTTTGCCGGAACCGGGAAACACGTCCTGCTGGTTCTGGACTCGCTGACGCGCTTTGCGATGGCGGCACGGGAGATCGGGCTGGCTGCGGGAGAGCCTCCCACCACGCGCGGCTATACTCCTTCGGTCTTCAGCCGGCTGGCCCGCCTGGTAGAGCGGGCGGGACGGTTTCGGAAGGGAAGCATCACGGCGTTTTACACGGTGCTGATGGAGGGAGACGACCTGCAGGATCCGCTGGTCGACGCGGTGCGTTCCTATCTGGACGGGCATGTCGTGCTTTCCCGCTCGCTGGCCTCCGAGGGCTGGTACCCGCCCATCGATGTGCTGGAGTCGATCAGCCGGCTGATGCCGGTTGTGATTGACGAGGCGCACGCGCGCGCTGCGGGCGTCATCCGGCGTTTGCTGGCGAGCTGGGCGCGGTCGGAAGATCTGGTGAGGATCGGAGCTTACCGGGCTGGGACGGACCGGGACATCGACCTGGCTCTGCAATTCCGGCCCGCCATCCGCGACTATCTGCAACAGGCCGCTCGCGGGCATCAGAGCATGGCTGACGCGCGAAATCAGCTGCTGCGGCTGGCAGGCGCAATCGAAGGCTCGACTCCGGCAGGATCGCCGTGAATCGCAGTCTGCGCCGTTTACTGCGAGTCCGCGAACTGGTCGAGGATCTGGCGGAGCTGGATCTGGAAACGAAGAACGCATGGCTGCGCGGTCTGGAGGCAGCAGCAGAAACGCAGCGTTCGCTGGCTCGACAGGGCCGTGCCGATGCGGTGGAAATGCTGCTCAAAGGATCGCCCTTGCAGCTGGAATCGCTGCCAATGCAGAACGCAGACATCCAGATCGCCGGGATGAAAGAGGCAAGACTTGAAGCGCTGGCCGAGTCGGCGAGGGTGCCGGTTGAGCAGGCGCGTGACCTTCTGCTCGAGCGGCGCCGCGAACGCCGCCAGGCCGAGATCCTGATCGATGCGGCCGTGAGCGCGGAAGAGAAGAATCGATTGCGTCGCGATCAGAATCGCACCGACGACTGGTTTCAGAGCCGCTCCTCGCCGAGCCGAACACGAGGACAAAAATAAGGCGCTTCTTAGTCGGGCGATGCCGGGATTGGCAGGTCCGATGCAGGTTCTTCCCGCGAGGGGATCGCCGATTGAACTGCACCGTTCCTATGCTGCCTGCTCCCGATGCCGCGAAAATGCCGGTGGCGGACTATGCGCCTGCCGCACCCGGGGCGGGTGGGGACTTGTTTGGCGCTCTCGTCCACCTCCAGATGGGAAGCGTTGCTGCGAGGCCACTCCCGATCGAGGTGGGTATTCCGACCCTCCAGCCTGCAAACGCGCCTGCAATCGGGACGACAGTTCTGCTGCAGAGCAGAGAAATGCCGGCGAACCTCCTGTCGCAGAAGAACAACCTCGGGGAGCATACGGAGGAACCGCCGGCGGGCAAGCTTGTGGGCGGCACGAATGCTGCGCGGACTTCGTCACGGGGCAAGGTCGAGGCGACTCCGTCAGGGGACTGCGGGAGCTGTCTCCAAACCATGACGGAGCCTTCCGCA
>DASZYN010000265.1:0-2906 GCA_035545435.1 Acidobacteriaceae bacterium
GGCCGTCGTTCATCGTGAGTGGGTCAGGAAGATTCGGGTACGGATTCGCCTTCGATTCGTCATAGTTCGCGTGATTCGGCGCCTTCTCGTTGCCACTCCAGCCGGGCCGCAGCGCCTGGATGCCAAGCTGATCCATCATGCTCTGGCGATCCTGATCCGCCGCACTCGGTTCGCTCGCATTCTGCGCGCTTGCGAATCCGTGAACCATGAAGGTGAGTGACACGAAGAGCAGACCGGGTACAAACCTGAGAGAGAAGCGCACGCGTCCTCCGCTTGCTGGTATTCTGGCTGGCGTTCGAGCCGAAATGATTCGGGACCGATACTAAATCCTCCATGATGAATTGCGCACGCGGAATTCCCATTTTCCTGTGGGTGGTGGCGGCCTTTGTCCTTGTCGCGAGCTACGCTCAGGCTCGAAGCAGCGCCCCGAACTGGATCCTCACCTGGGGGGCCTCGCAGCAAATCCCCGAGCCGCACAACGCATTGCCTTCCGCCGATCTGCGCGACGCCACGGTCCGCCAGATCTTTCACCTCTCCGTTGGCGGTTCGACGATCCGCGTGCACGTCACGAATACGTTTGGCGCCGCGCCGCTGCACTTCACGTCCGTACATATTGCGCAGCCGCTCGCGGCCGACGCTCCAGCGATCGATCCAGCCAGCGACCGCGCGCTGAGCTTTGCCGGCGCCAGCGACGTCACTGTCCCCGCCGGAGCCGACGTCGTCTCCGATCCGATTGCATTCGCCGTTGCTCCGCTCTCGAACCTCGCCGTCACCTGGCACCTCGACGATCCGCCCGCGCCGGAGACCAGCCACCCTGGCTCGCGTGCGACCACCTACTTCGTCCACGGCGATCAGGTCAGTGCTGCGACCTTCCAGAATCCCGGCACCATCGAACACTGGTATCAGGTTTCCGCAATTGATGTGCAGGCCCCGGCCGGCGCCGGCGTGATCGCTGCTTTCGGCGACTCCATCACCGACGGCCACGCGACCACCACCAACGGCAATGATCGCTGGACGGACGTGCTGGCCGCGCGCCTTCAGCAGTCCGCTGCGACAAAAAACATCGGGGTACTCAACGACGGCATCGGCGGCAACCACCTCCTCACCGACGGCCTCGGGCCCAACGCTTTGGCCCGCTTCGATCGCGATGTGCTCGCGCCCAGCGGCGTTCGCTGGCTCATCGTCTTTGAGGCGATCAACGATCTCGGCGGTCTGACGCGCCTCCACGAAGTGCCACAGGCCGATCACGATGCGCTGGTGCAGCGCATCATCGGCGCGTATCAGCAAATGATCGATCGTGCGCACGCCCACGGCATTCGCGTCTTCGGCGCCACCATTACCCCCGACGGCGGCTCAGACTACTACCATCCAGGCTCGCTGAACGAGGCCGATCGCAAAGCCGTCAATGACTGGATTCGCGCGCCGGGCCACTTCGATGCGGTCCTCGACTTCGATGCTGTGGTCCGTGATCCGCAGCAACCCGACCGCATGCTGCCTGCCTGTGACAGCGGCGACCATCTGCACCCGGGCCCGGCAGGCTACCGCGCCATCGGCAACTCGATTCCCCTCTCGCTCTTTGCGCACTGAACGCAGGATTCAAGCGGACTGGGCAGCGGTCGCCGGCTCCGTACCGAATCGCTTGCCGCGCTGGAACACCAGCGCAGCCGCGCCCCGCAGCCGCGCAATCTCGCCCTCGAGAGCGGGCCGGATCACCGGCGGGCTCCCGGCCAGTGTCAGGTCAATCGCTTCTTTCTCGATCACCGGGCCAAACCGATGCCACGCCGGGGTCACGTCGCCGGCAATCAGGATCGTGCTCGGCGACAGGCCCGCAATGATCATGCGCAGCCCTCGCCCGATTCCCTGCGCCTGCAGCGCCAACGCCTGTGCTGCCGCCGCGTCGCCTTCCTCAGCCAGATTCAGCAGCTCCTGGAATGTTGCTACATGCGATTTCGGCCGCAGGTCGCGGTAATTACGCAATGCCGCGCGCGTAGAGCCGAACATCTCCCAGCAGCCCTTCTTACCGCATCCGCACCGCGGCCCGTTCGGATCGATCGGCACGTGCCCGAATTCCCCCGCCATGCCGTTGTAGCCCGACACCAGCTCCCCGTTGGTCAGCACACAGGTTCCAATACCCTCTGCAACGGCCACCAGAACCGCGTCCCGCACTCCGTCCATGCGCGCAAAAGTTAACTCGGCCACAAGGCATGCCGTCGCGTCATTCTCCATCCGCACCGGCAGGCCCATCTTCGTCTCGACCATCTTCTTGATGTCGAAGTCCGGCCATTTCAGGTTGGGCGCAAAGATCAGACGATGGGTTACCGGATTCACCCTTCCCGGCAGGCTGATGCCCACGCCTTCCACCGATTTCCGCTCCGCCGATCGCTGCATCCGCTGCATGGACTCCAGAATCAGCCGCATCGACGCTCCCGGATCGGACGTCAGGGGCACGGGCCATCGCGACAGCAGCCGCCCATTCAGATCCACCAGGGCGACGCTTGCCTGCCGGGGATGAATGTCGACGGCGATGGCGACCAGGTTTTCGTTCAGCCCCACCAGGGTCGGACGCCGTCCCCGGGGCGGCGAGCCCATCGCGCCTTCGCGAACCCAGTTCTCCCGGATCAGTTGCTCCACGATTTGCGAGATTGTGCTTCTGCCCAGGCCGGAACGCCGTGCCAGATCTGCCCGGGAAATGGGCTGGCTGGCGCGAATCAGCTCCAGCACAATATCGCGGTTGATGATGCGCGCTGTTTCGCTCGTGGCCAGCTGCAATTCAGCCAGATCGACGTGTCGGATGCCATTCCACTGGTGCGGCAATTTTGTCGCCAACCTCTTCAACAACGATGCGCCTGTCCGATTCGATCTTGCGGCAAGGCGCGCTTCTGGGGAAGAAGGAAGCATATCACCCG
>DASZYN010000266.1:0-1762 GCA_035545435.1 Acidobacteriaceae bacterium
GCAGGACACCTCCTTCAAGCAGACGATTGACCAAAAAGAGGTCAATGAGTTGCCCCTCAATGGCCGCCAGATGACCGACCTGATCGTGCTTTCTGGCGGAGCTGCGAGTGCTCCCGGTAACGATATGGTCGGCAGTAAGAATTTCTTCAGTTCCAAATCCATTTCGGTCGCCGGCGGCATGGGCAACCAAACCGATTATCGGCTGGATGGCGCCGACAACAACGACTACATGACCAATGTTAATCTTCCGTTTCCCTTCCCCGACGCGGTCAACCAGTTCAGCGTCGAGAGCACGGCCATGGGCGCGCAGAGCGGTCTCCATCCCGGCGGCGAGGTCAACGTAGTCACGAACTCTGGAACGAATGCCTTCCATGGGGACGCCTTCGAGTACGTCCGCAACAACTTGATCAACGCGACGAACTTTTTCTCCAGCAGGAAGGATCAGCTTCACCAGAATCAGTTCGGCGGCACCCTCGGCGGTCCGGTCCTGCGCGACAAGCTCTTCTTCTTTGCCGGGTACCAACGAACAGTCCACCACGAGGTCACTTCGGACTCGACCGCGTTTGTCCCGAGTAATGCCAATCTTGCTGGCGATTTCTCGGCCACTGACTCTACACCTCTCTACAATCCGATCACTGGAGCCTTGCTGGCCGGGAATCACATTGACCCTGCCACGTATTTCAGCCCTGTCTCGCTGGCACTGGAAAAGTTCCTGCCCAAGACCGACGATCCAACCGGAAAAGTCCTGTACGCTCCGCCCGGTGACTATACCGAAAATCAGTTCGTGAGCCGGGTCGATGCCAATCTGACGTCAAAAAACAACCTCTATGGCCGGTATTTCCTCGATGGCTACGCGCTTCCGGCAAAATGGGACCCAACAAACGCGCTCGTAACTGCGACGCCTGGCAACCTCGAACGCGTCCAGTCATTGACGATTGGCGATAGCCAGGTTTTTAGCGCGCATACAGTCAACACCGTGCACGCCACCGTCGACCGCCGCCGCGACAACCGCACGCCGGCCGCCGAGGGAGTCAGCCCGAACGCAATTGGCGTGAATATTTT
The DNA here is from genome assembly GCA_035545435.1 of Acidobacteriaceae bacterium. Taxonomy (GTDB): domain Bacteria; phylum Acidobacteriota; class Terriglobia; order Terriglobales; family Acidobacteriaceae; genus Palsa-343. The sequence goes on from DASZYN010000266.1 coordinate 1,063, forward strand.
TCAAATTGACCCCAATTTCTTCCGCTTCACGGTTAGTTCGAAATTCGCCCTCTACTGCGGCACCTGCGCTCCCTCTCATTTCAACGTGAACACGTTCTCCATTGCAGACGACGTGAATCTGGTCCGAGGACGACACCAGATCGTCTTCGGCGGTGAGTTCGCGCGTTCTCAGTTCAACGCCAGCAATCACTACGAGGAGAATGGAGCATTCACCTTCAGCGGCATCTTCAGCCAGACTGGGCCTGCCCAGAACCAGCCCAAGCAGGCGAAGGCAGACGGAAATCTTGATTTCCTCACCGGAGCACTGCAGGCCTTCGAGCAGAGCAAGGCCCAGGGCAATTCCCTGCGCGCCCCGATTCCGACTCTGTACGTCCAGGACACTTGGCAGGCCACCCCGAAGCTGGTGCTCACGGCCGGAGTTCGCTGGCAGCCGGAGTACATGCCGGCGGACTATTTCCACCGCGGCTCCGTATACAGCGAATCTTCTTTCCTGGGCAGTGAGCACAGCACGGTCTATCCGAATTCGCCGGCGGGCGTCTTCTACTACGGCGAGAAAGGGGTGCCCAAGGGCTTCACGCAGAACTCACCCTGGCAGTTTTCGCCCCGCGTCGGAGTGACCTGGAACCCCGATGGTTCCGGCAAGACGGTCTTCCGCCTTGGCGGTGCGCTTATTTATGACGAGCCTAATTTCTTTACGGCT
>DASZYN010000267.1:0-1912 GCA_035545435.1 Acidobacteriaceae bacterium
CCACCGGGTCGTAGAGCTTCTCGATGATCATGCCCTGGATCGTCTCAGCATCTTCCTTCCATCGGCTTGCATCGTCGGTCTTGCCCAGCGCCTTGGCCATCGCAGCCAGCGCGACGCGTCCGCCATACACCGTCGCCGAAAGATCGGGACACAGCCGCGGCATCCCCGGTTCGTCCGGGCACTTGCGCGCATCGCTGTCCGGGCACCGGTTCGCCAGTCCTTTCCAGCGCGGACTATTGTCCTGCCCCGTATCGTAGGTGCAGAAGCCTTCGCACAAACCCGTGCCGCGCGTGTCGCGATACCGCCGCAGCCATTCGTCCCAGCGCCCGCACGCCGCGTACGCCTTCTCCAGCAGCTCCTGATCGCCCGTCCTCTGCGCCAGTTCCCACGCCGTCGCCGCAATCGGCACCTGCATCTGGATCTGCCCATACGCCGGCCCGCCCTCCTTCACGCTGCACGGCAACTGCCCATCCTCCTTCTGCAACGCAAAGAAGATCAGGTGATTGTCGCGCGCAAGCTGCCGTGCCGCTTCCGGCCCGACCGCTTCGTACACCTCCCCTTCCTGCGGTGCACATTCCAGCCATACGCCGTGATAGACACTTCCCTCCACCAGCAACGGGCCCGGATACGACGGGAACGTCACCGCATTTCCGGCCAGCGTCGCCAGCGCTGCGTCGTAGATATGCTGCAATCCGGCGTCTTCCGTCCGAAACGCGCTGGACGCGTCCCCCTCTTCGGCCGGCGCCGCAAACGCCCGCGACCCGCGCAGCGCAAGCGCTCCCGCAGCGATCGATCCCTGTTCAATGAACTGACGGCGATTCATCGCCTCTCCGCTGTCCCGCCCAACCAGGGTATCACCCCCATCTCTACTCCAGCCCTGTATGAGATAGCCTCATAAAGGCAGCCGCGGAGCGCAGCTTCTGGAGTGCCGCATGCCGCGCCTATGATCCTTCGACTGCTCCTCGACTTCGGCATCTTCGGGCTTTGCACCTCGACGATCTCCGCGATCCTCGCCCTCGTCGGCCTTGGGCGCTTTCTTTCACAGCGACGCGCCCCCGCCTCCGTGTTCACGGCGCCTGTCTCACTGCTCAAGCCCCTTCACGGAGACGAGCCCGACCTCGAGGCTCACCTCGCCTCCTTCTTCGACCAGGATTACCCCGCTTTCGAGATCATCTTCTGCGCTCGTTCCGCTTCCGATCCCGGTCTGGCCGCCGCACGCCGTGTCGCAGCGCGCTTTCCGCACATTCCCGCGCAATTCCTCTCCACCGGCGAGCAGACCTACATCAATGCGAAGGTCTCCTCAATGGAACGGATGCACGCCGCCGCGCAGCACGACATCTTCATCATCAGCGACAGCGATGTTCGCGTCACCCGCAACTACATCCGCGAAGTCGTCGCGCCGTTTGCCGATGCGGAGGTCGGCGCCGTTACCTGTCTCTATCGTGGCGTCGCCCAGCGCGGCCTCTGGGCGAAACTCGAAGCCGCCGGCATGTCGGTCGAGATGACCTCCGGCGTCCTGACCGCAAACCTTCTGGAAGGCATGAAGTTCGCCCTCGGCCCCACCATGGCCGTCCGCCGCCGCTCCGTCGAAGCCATGGGCGGATTCGGCGTCCTTGGTCCCTTTTGCTCCGATGATTTTCTTCTCGGCGAAAAGGTGGCAGCTCAGGGCCAAACGGTCGTCCTTTCCCATCACGTCATCGATCACATCATCCTCAACCTCAGCGTTGCCGCCTCCCTGCGCCATCAAACGCGCTGGATGAAATCCACCCGCTTCTCGCGCCCCCTCGGCCATCTCGGCACCGCACTCACCTTCAGCCTTCCCTTCGGCATCCTCGCCTGCCTTGCAGCAATGACGCTGCACCGGCCCATCCTCGGGTTCTTACTCCTCGCGTACTCCATCGCGAATCGTATG
>DASZYN010000268.1:0-8794 GCA_035545435.1 Acidobacteriaceae bacterium
ATACGGCCCCGTAGAAGTGATAGGAGAAGGCGTCGAAGATCGGTCCCGTCGCCTGGAGCAGATCCTCGGAGTGCAGGAAGGTGATCTGAGGCATATGCGAGCCGGCAGGCATGAGCGTTATGCCTTCACCGACACTTCCTGGCCCCAGAAAAATCGTATGCGGCGACTGTTTGTGCAGGAAGACGCCAAAGATTCTTGCGTCACGGCCGTACTGGGCAGCGTCATACCCAGAGGGCGCGCCTCCCGCGGAGGGAAAGTTTGGCTCGTTCATGAACTCAGCCGCCGCGATCGTTCCGCCGGCCGCTCGGGTGTAGTCGAGCAACGCCTGGGCCTGTTCCGGCTGCCAGACTCCATCGGCATTGCGCGTGCCCGGACTCACGGCAAACGAGGTGACGATGCGGGCATCCGCGACGCGCGCAAAATCGATCACGCCCTTCCACTCTGCGCGCGTGAGCACGCTGCGGAAACCCTCCGGAGGCTTCGCGAGGGCGGGTTGATCGTCATTCTGAAAATACGTGCTGTTTTGCCAGGTACCGCTCACGCGGATGTAGGCCGGTCCCAGGGCCGCGGCCAGTTTGCGCAGACGCTCGTTGCTCAGGTCGAGCGGGGGACGATATTCGTAAAGGGCAGACATATCCCCCGGCTGCGTGGCGCTGGGCGCAGGCTTGTCCTTCGCCGCCTGCGCCAGCGAGGCGTACGGCCTCCAGAAACGGCCTCCGGTCACCTCGACCATTTCGACGTTGTAGGAGAGATAGCGCGGGTCAACGGTGCCGAGTTTGGCCATGTGGGTGGGGTCGATCTTCGCGGGCGCCTGAGCGAGGAGCGCAGACGAGAATGCTACGAGGAGGTAGAGCGACGTGCTTCGGAACGAGTGAGCTGTCATGTTGTGCCGGTGCCATAGTACACGGGTAGTTGGGGGATTGCGTCCGTGCTCTGGTGTTTTTGGGGTTGGAGGTCGCTCATGAACGAAGTCGATCTTTCGGGGCGTGTTTCCCTGGCCTGAAATCTGAAGCCTTTTCCGCGTACTGTTTTGCGGCGCCACGTGACCGCTGCATTGCGATGGTGAGAAATCAGGATGTTGGCCTGTTGGCCCATACCGGAAGGGGCGGAAAGCCAATGGTCATACGATTCGAGCTTTGCATCTGACGGAATTTGCCGTCTCCCACATCGTCGATCAAATCCATCGAGAACCCGCAAGCGACTGTATCCGAAAGAACTGAATAGGTGAGCGCATAAGGCTTCCCGTGAACCTCCCAACGCAAAAGGGCAACCAACGAGAAGCCCGCCGGCTGCATCTGTTTGCGTTGGCCATCCTCCTGAAAGATTACCGATGGAAACACGAGGTGATAATCCTTCTCATGCGTGAGTCGCGAGACGGTTATACCCTCGGGCCAGTTAACATCGCGGCCATCGATGATGAGAGGCATCCCCTTCCTGTTTATCGTTAGAGGGACAATAGATTTTGCGTCATCAACGCCCGGCGTTGGCCAGCCCTCGGCGCGATACCAATTGAATCCTGTGATCGGTTTGCTAAAGAAACCGCATTGCGCCCGAACCGACAAAGTGCAGGTGTACGCCAGCAAAATGAAAACGACTTTGAGCGCGGGTTTCATGAGCTCTACAACTCGGCTGTAAATTGTATCGCTGAACAGATTCCGTGCGTTGTCGATTACCCACCCGACTCGCTGAGGAGCCGCTTCCACGTCTTCTGATTCCGGCGGTAGCTTTTTCTCAGGTCGTCGAGGATGCGCTCGAAATCCGTGTGCTCTTTGAGGCGGTTCCAGGCGGGGTTCTTCGAGAACCAGGGATAGTTCTCGTTGCCTAAATAAATCGCGCGGCGGAGCCAGTGGAGCGCTTCGCTCTCATCGCCATCGACGGCGAAGTACGTCGCCAGGCGGTAGGACATCTCGGAGTCGGCTTCGGCGGCGGCAATGGTCTCTTCCACGATGAGCGAGGCCGCGCGCTGGCGGTCGTCCATCATGACATAGCAAAGAGCAAGCGTTGGGACAGCAAGGCGCATCGAGGCGTCGTCGCGAATGACCTGCTCGAGCATGTGGATGGCCTGGTGGAGATCGCCCTGGCGCATGCGCTGGTAGGCGAGAGATGTTCTCAGCAGCGGGTAGCGCGGCTCCAGGGTCAATCCCTTCTGGAGTTCTTCCTCGGCGAGCTCCAGCTGGTTCTGGTACTGGTAGACGCGCGCTCGGTGGTTGTAGACCACGGCGGCGCTGGCCGGATTGAGCATGAGAGCGCGATGGAACTGGGCGAGCGCCTCGTCGTACATGCCGTCGATGCGGAGCGTGATGCCGGCGACGAGGTGAACGTTCCAGTCATTGGCGGCGGTGCGGAGCAGGTGCTCGATGCCGTGGCGCGCGGATTCCTTTTCGCCGCGCGACAGCAACATGTAAACCCGGTAGAGGTTGGCGTCGACCGAGTTGGGATCGAGCTCGAGGGCCCGGTCGAGGGCTTTGCGCGCGGCGATGACGTGGAGGTGCCCCCCGAATCCGTAGCGGACGTACTGCAACTCTGCAATGCCGAGGCCGGTAAAGGCGGGCGCGAAAGAGGCGTCGCGCCGGGTGACGGCTTCGAAGAGCTGGCGGGCACGTTCAAGGTCGGAGCGGGAACCGGTGCGCTGCATGAATCCGGAGAGCAGGGCCTGGGCCTGGAGGTATTCCTCGGAGAGCTCTTCGCCCAGAACCGCGGGCGGCCGCGGGCTGGACATCTGGTGGTTGGCGCCGGGCTGGAGCTGGCCGATGCCCTGCAGCGATGCGAAAACTTCGTTGACGATTTCGGTCTGGACGGCGATCAGGTCGAATGACGCAACGCTGATGGAGCCACCCCCGCGCACGGACTGCGAGTCCACTTCGAGAAGCTGCCAGTTGAGATCGAAGCCTTTGTCGGAACGCATGAAGTTGCCGGTGAGGACCCAGTCGACGAAGAGCTTCTGGCCGATGGCGAGGGGGTCCATTTGCGCGATGGGCAGGTGCATGAGCGCCGATGATGGACGCACGATGAGCGCGGACATGCGGGCGATGCGCGTGGCAATGCCGTCGGCCAGGGCGAAGCCGTAGAGCGGCGCGGTCGAGGGAGCGCCCAGGTTCTGGAAGGGCAGCACGAGGATGGTGTTGCGCGCGGACTTCTCTTCGGTGGACTCGCGGAAGCGCTCGGCGAGCATGGAGAGAATGCCGGTGGTGCGCTTTTCCTGCTCAGCCGGCGTGGAAGGCGGAAGAACGGCAGCGGCGTCACCGGGGATGATGCCCGACTCCAGCTGCAGCGCCTTCATGATGGTCTTGAGGGCTTCGCGGACATCGGCAGCGGAGACGTACCGTTCGGCCGGGATCTTCTGCAGGAGGCGGACGACGACCGACGTCAGCTCGGGGGGAATGTTGTCGGGGAGCGGCAGCGGGTCGGCGAACTGAATGGCGCGGATGGACTGGAACTCGTCGCCGTCGGGGCGGGCGAAGGGATGGCGGCCGCTGGCGAGCTCATACAGGATCACGCCGAAGCCCCAGAGATCGGACTGGACGGAGCTTTGGCCGGTGACGAACTGCTCGGGCGCCATATAGGCGATGGTGCCGCCGCGCGCAGTATAGGTGGCGATGGGTGCGCCTGGTTTTCGCCGCGAGGACTTCGCGGGATCGAAGTCGCGCTCTTCGGGGGGCAGGCGCCGGGCGAGGCCGAAGTCGAGAATCTTGGCGAGGCCGCCATCGGTGAGCATGACGTTGGCCGGCTTCAGGTCGCGATGGAAGATGCCGAGCGAGTGAGCAGCGAAGAGGCCGTCGGCAATCTGAATACCGACGGAGAGGACGAGTTGAAGCGTCGCCGGACCGCGGGCGATGAGCTTGTCGAGCGACTGTCCCGGCACGTACTGCATCACGATGAAGGCTTCTTCGCCTTCCTCGTCGACTTCGTAAATGGCGCAGACATTGGGGTGCTCGATGGCGGAGGCGAGGCGGGCCTCGCGCAGCACGGTGGTGCGCATCTGGTCGAGGGTGAGCGCGCCCTGCTTGAGGATTTTGAGGACGACGGGGCGCATGAGCTGGGTGTCGTTGGCGAGCCAGACGACGCCGGAACCGCCAGCGCCGAGCTTGCGCTCCAGCTCGTAGTGGGAGATGGTGCGTTTCATTGGGAGCCTGGTTTTAGTGTAGCGGCGTGCCCTGTGAGGATTTCTGCAGGTTTCCCAGCGGCTTCTGAGACGCACGCCGATGCGCCGTCGGGAGCCGCCTGCTCGTGGACGAAGATTATTGCCCTTACTCGGTTCTCAGGGCCTCCATGGGCTGAATGGAAGCTGCGCGCTGCATGGGCAAGACCGCGGCGAGAAGTCCGGCGGCGCCAAGGATCAGAACGAGGAGGGCGAGCAGACCCCACTGGTCTGCGAAGTGGAGCGTGGCAACGGAGGCGATGAGCCGCCTGGCGGCCACAGTGAGAGCCAGGCCGGTGACGATGCCAATGCCCAGAAGGATCGCAACGCGACGCAGGATGAGGGCGAACACCCCTCTGCGCGTGGCGCCGAGCGCCATGCGGATGCCGATATCGCGCGTGCCGAGTTCCACTTCGTGGCTGATGAGCCCGTAGAGACCGACGACGGCCAGCAGGACGGCGAGCGAGGCAAAAATGCCAAAGAGCCAGGTCTCCATGCGCTGCATCACGAGCTGATCGGCGATGATCTCATCCATCGTTTGCGGTTCGCGGAACGGCAGTGTGGGATCGATCTGCCGGAAGGCATTGCGGAGCGCGGGAATCACGGACCTGGGATCGCCCGAAGTGCGCACGATGAGATTGGAGCGCATCAAAATCGAGCTGTACTTCTCCGGGACCCCGCTATAGAGATAGTCCGACTCCGGCATCGAAGGCTGCATCAGATCCTGGCGGACGCCGGTGACCTCGCCCACGATCTGCGTTTTCTCGTCGGCTTTGTCGCTGTCATCGATGTGCTGGCCGGCAGGATTGACTCCCGCAGGGAGGAATTTCTTCACGAAGGCCTGATTCACGACGATGGCCGCTGCCTTGTTCGTCGGGACATCGAGGCTGGGCGAAAGCATGCGTCCCTGCAGCAGGCGTATGCCCAGTGCATCGAAGTAGCCCGGCGAGACATAGCGATCCTCGGTCAGGGTGAGCTCGTTCGGCGGCGTGGGCGGCTGGCCGGTGATGTGGATCTCGGAGTTCCAGCCCCAGTTCTGAATGGGAACGAGGTTGATGACTCCGGCGGCGCGCACACCGGGCAGATGGCTGACGCGGTCCAGCATGGGCTGGTAGAAGTCGGCCCAGACATTGTGGTTCTGCCAGCGCTCGGGCGAGAGATCGATCTCCGCAGCGAGAATGTGGCGGGTATCGAATCCGACGTCGGTATTGCGGTAACCGGCGACCTCGCGCAGCAGCACCCCGGCAACCACCAGCAGAACCAGCGAAAGCGCGACCTGCGAGACGATGAAGACCGAGCGCAGACGATGATGAGCGCGCGAAGTTCCGCCCGTGCCGCCGCTGCGCAATGCCTGGCTGGGCTGAGCGCCGGAAAGGTGGAGCGCGGGATACAGCGAGGCAGCAATGCTGGTACCGATGGAGAGCGCCAGGGCGGCGAACAGCACGGGAATATCGATGTGAACATCGGCGCCGCGCGAGAGAGCGTGGACGAGGAACACGCGCAGGGCCGCAAGCAACAACCAGGAAAGAAGAATGCCGCCGGCGGCGCCCAGACCCGCGAGCAGCAGACTTTCGGTCAGTTCCTGCCGCAGGAGCCGCGAACGGTGCGCTCCGATGGCGGCGCGCAGGGCGACCTCGCGCTCGCGTTTGACGCCGCGAGCCAGCAGCAGTCCCGCGACATTGACGCAGGCGATCAGCAAAACGGCGAGCACGGCCGCCGAGAGCGTCCACAACGCGCCGGTGACATTGCCCACGACGCGGTCCGCCAGGCTGATGACCTGGACTTTGCGACCGCCATCGGTAGCGGGAAAGGCGCGGCCGATGTTGGCGATAACGGCGCTCAGGTCGGCCTGCGCCTGCTGACGCGTCACTCCAGGTTTGAGCCGGCCGATGGCGGGCAGCCAGTGGTCGCCTCGATTCTCCACGACCAGCGGGTCTGGATGCAGGGGCGTGTAAATCGCATGCCGCACGCTCAGCGGATAGCGGAACCCCGCGGGCATGACACCGATGCAGGTATAGGGATGCCCGTTCAGTTCGACGGCGCGGCCGATCACGCCGGGATCGCCGCTAAAGTTGGTCTGCCACACGTCGTAGCTGAGCACGGCGACATCGCTGTTGCCGGGCTGGTCTTCGCCCGGGCGGTAGGTGCGGCCGAGCAGAGGCGCAACACCGAACACATCGAAGAAATTGTCCGAGCCCTGAACCCAGTTCAGAGCGACCGGACCGGAGGGAGTCTGCAGATTGACGCCCTGATAGGACGAAACTGCGGAGACTGCGGCAAAGACGTGGTTCTGGGCACGAAAGTCTTTGAAACTGGGCAGCGAAAACGGCTGGGTGTAGCCCTGTCCGGAGACGGTTTGCGGCACGAAGATGCGATCGGGCTGGCTGAATGGCAGCGGGCGCAGGATCACGGTATCGACGACGCTGAAGATCGCGGTGGCCGCACCGACCCCGAGCGAAAGCGTGAGCAAAGCGATCAGGGCGAACCCGGGCGACTTGGCCAGCTTGCGAAGGGCGTAGCGAACATCCTGGAGGATGGATTCCATGGAGATCTCCGGCGGGGCGGAATCTGGGGAAGGCCGCAGAATTAGTGAAGCACGGATCAGGCCAGGAAAGGTGTTGCAGGACGCGGCTCATCCCTAAAGCTTTGAAAGAAGAGAGAGCATTTGTTTCGCATCAAGGGTGTTCGGCGGCGGTCAGAACTGTTCGGGGACGGACAGCGGGCGAACGCATCGCACGCTTGCCCGCCCTTGTGAACCGGTAGCCCGTTAGTCCTGAACGAGGACTTTTTTAATATGCTGACCCTGCTTGTTCAGTTCCTCGACGAAATCTTCAATACGGACGAGAAAATCCTGCCCGGAACGAATGACGCGGGGCATGGCGTCCCAAGTCTCCCGCACGATCTCCGGGTTTTCGAGCAGGGCGACGGCCGCCCCGGCGGCGGAGACCGCCAGAGCTGACTTGCGGCGGCCGGCAATGAGCAGGAGAGCGCCGACGACCAGCGAACCGGCGGCGACGGTACGGGTCCAGGGGATTTCCGAGAGGCTGGATTCGATCTTGCTGGCAATTTTCATGGGCTGCAATTCGGTAGACATCATAGGTAAGATGCTCGGCTCAACAGAAGGAGCAGGGGCCGGTCCTTTCTGTAATAGTACTGCGGCGGGTGCGGAGGACGTGACAACAGGGTCCTGACCGGGGTCGAGCCAGCGAGACATGCGGGAGAGCCATTCGAGTCCGGAGAGATCGCGATCGGTAGGGGTCAACTTGCTCCTGATGGCTAATCGAGGTCGAATTCGCGGAGGGGTTTGCCGGTATCGGGGGTCTCTTTCGCTTTCCTGAGGGCTTCTTCGAAGCGCTTGTTAAAGACGTCTTCCTGGTTCTTGTGTGCTTCAACGGATTGGCGGAAGATGCTTTCCTTGCGCTCTTCGGCTTCGCGCAGGGCGCGGGTGGCCTGGTCGAAGTCCTCGAATGTGCGTTTGCGGGGGGCCGGTGTATGAGCGATGACAGCGCGGGTGGAGGGATCGATTTTGAGCATCGCGCCGCAGTCGGGGCAGGCAATCTCAAAGGTCGAATTGGACTGGGATTTGGCCATACGACTCTACAAAGCGTGAGTGTAACGCAGGGGAGCGGGGAGGGTACAGGGTGTATTCGGCGAAGCGACGGAAGCCCGTTCTAACCGAACCTCCGCCGCGCCTTCGCTTTCTCTCCTGGATGACGATCGTCGAGACGTCAACTTCCTATTTCGCCTGCGCCAGCTCTGCCACAACGGCCGCAATTTTATCGAATGTCTCGTTCCAGCCTTCCCATTGCCCGCTATCCTTTGCGCTCGCCATGGGTTCATTTCCGATGAAGGTCAATTTCGTCCTGCCGTTACCGAGATCCTCAAAGAGAGTCACGTCGTACGCCCCTTCGATGGCTTCCTGTTCTATTCCCAAGGCTGCAGGATCAATCTTGTTTCCTTCCGAGTCCGAAAAGTACATGGAGGAAACGATCTTTTCGTGCAGAACAATCTCGTGGTATTCAATCGCATTCCAGCCCTCGTACCCATCCGGCGTCTTCATGCAGAGGAGAGATTTTCCTCCAACGCGAACATCCATCCGGCAAACGGGCGCAGTAAAGCCCTTCGGTCCCCACCACTGCATCACGTACCTGGGGTCTGTCCACGCCTTCCAGACCAACTCGCGTGGGGCATCGAGAATCCTTGTAACGACCATCCGCTCAATTTCGCTCACCGTGCTATCCGTCATCTCTGACCTCCTCTTTTTTCATTTGATTAACAACCACTTCCAGTTTGTCGAAGCTCTCTTCCCAGAACCGGCGATAGCTAATCGCCCAGTCGCTGACGGTCTTGATCGCCCCTGGCCTGAGCGTGCACACACTTTCTCGTCCACGCTTCGTCTTGGTCACGATCCGCGCCCGCACCAGGCAGGCGATATGTTTTGAAATCATCTGCTGCGAAAGTGCAAAGGGTTCCGTTAATCCATGCACAGAGGCAGGCCCACGGGAGAGCCGTTCGATCATGGCCCGGCGGGTTGGATCAGACAGAGCCGCAAATGTCCTATCCAGATAATCCACAACCATATGGTTGTGGATTATCTCGTCCATGTCAAGTGTGAATTTGGCGATTCCTGATTTCTGTTTGTGATCTCGGCAAGTG
>DASZYN010000269.1:0-5460 GCA_035545435.1 Acidobacteriaceae bacterium
TCCAGGGCGCGGCTCAAATAGAAGCGAAAATAATACGTCGGGGCGGAGAGGGCGGGCACCTGGCGGCCATCGACGGTGGTGGGCTGGTCGGTCTTCGAGGCCAGCAGACGGTGCAGGATCGGCTTCTGCTCGGCCGGCGGCGCGACGTCGAGCCACACGGCGAGGATGTTTGCCTCGTGGCTGTAGGTCTTCTTCGCGGGCGTGTCGGCGTAGAGGCCGTAGTGCCGGTCCCAGTTTTTCTGATTGAGCGATTGTGCAGCTTAGCGGATGATGGCGCGATATTGATTCGCACGCTCGGGACTGCCGTAGCGTGATTCCATGTCCGCGGCGTATCCGAGCGCTTCCATGAACTGTAGGGTGAGGAAGGTGGAACCGCCGTCGGCTTCCTGGGGCGGCACACCATCAGGATAGTCAGCGGTCCAGTCGCCAAACTCCCACCAGCCGACTTTGCCGAGAAGGCCATCGGGGCGCAGGTGGGAGGCGAACCAGTCGAGGACGGTGCGGGTGTGGGGCAGAGTTTCTTTCACAAGCGCCGGATCGTCGACGTACATCCAGTAGTCGTGCACCATGCCGACCCACAGCAAGGAGAAGGGAGGAATGAACTGGGGAAGGCCGGAGGGATAGCGGCTCTGGGTGATGCCTTCGGGGGTGCGCGAATCGTCGATGTTGGTGATGGCCTGGCGCGCGAGGCGGCTGTCGCCGGTCATCGCGTAGGAGATGAGGGCCTGGATGCGGGTGTCGCCGACATACTGGAGTTGCTCCCAGTAGGGCGCATCCATATAGGTTTCGTGCGCGCAGAGGCGGGCGGTGCGCCATCCGGTTTGCCAGAGGCGATCGAGTTCAGGGATGTCGCCGCTGATGGCGGCTTTGGCGTCGAATGGATAAGCGGAGAACCAGGCACGCAGGGAATCGAGACGGAGCGGTGCGTCCTGCGTGGTGATGTCGAGCTGCAGGTAGCGCCAGGTGCGCCACCAGAGGGGCTGAAAGGCGTGTTGGTCTCCGCCATCGGCGATGAACTGGTCGGTGATGCCCTCGATGTGGCGTCCGGCGATTTCATCGCGATTCCCTTTGTTGTTATGAGCGTCGTACAGCGCCTCGGAGTAGGTGAGGGCGATGGTGGCGTCGCGTCCGCCGCTGAGGGTGAGCTCCGGGTATGCGGTTTGGAGGACGCGATGGTCGAGGAGCAGCGTCACATGGCTGTGCGCGGGGATCTCCAAAGGCGCGGCAGGGAAATCGGGGAGCGACGGCAATCCGTCGGCGCGCACTGGGACGCCGGCATCGACGAGACGGTGCTCCATGGGGGGCAATGGATCCTGGACGAGCTCCCAGTTGTTGTCGGCATCCTGGGCTTCGCGCGTGGCGGCGCGACCGATGAGGCGCGGCGTTTCCCAGGCGGAGTCGTCGCCAGGCTGGTCCCAGGTCCAGTCGAGAGTGCGGCCGTCGATTTTTTCGGCGGGACCGGCTGCGTAGTATTCGTGCGTGCCGGCGTGACCCAGCTCGGAGCGGCCTGCTTCCTGGCGAACGCGCCAGTTGCTGCCGGTGTTGACTGCGGATTCGGCTTCGGTGTCGCCCTGCATGAGGAAGCCGGTGCGGTTGGTCATTTGCGCGACCGGAGCTGCTTCGCCGAAGTTCCAAACGACGGCTGCAAGGATGTTGGAGCCGGAATGCAGCAGGGGGGCGAGGTCGATGGTTTCGAATCGCCAGTGGAAGAGATCGCCGCGGGCGGGCCCTTCGCCGGCGTATTTGCCATTGACGTGGAGGATGAAGCGATTGTCGGCCGTGACGTGGACCCAGTAATGCGCGGGAACGCCGGTGAGCGTGAGCTCGCGGCGGAAATAGAAAACTCCTGGGGCTCGGGGAGATGCCGAGGGGCTGCTGATCCAGGACGCCGGCCACTTTGAGGCGACGAGGTGAGGGTCGAGCGGACCTGCGGCCTGTGCGGTGGTGGGAAGAAGGGAGCAACTCAACGCGGCGCAGAGAAGGAGACGCAGCATGGCCGACAGGTTAACAGAGGAGAGAGGGTAGAATTGGCGCCGCGCGTCCGGGATGCCGGCTGCTGTCTACCAGCGCACGGCGTCTTCGAGGGCAGGCGCGCCGGTCTTGCCGTCGACGACGCTCACCTTAATGACGGCTTCAATGTTGCCGCTGGCGAGGCTCGAGCCGAGCTTTTTTTGCAGCAAGCCCATGTAGTGATCGCTGGTACTGAAAAGACCGGCGGCTTCAGTCCCGTTTCGTCCGATACCGGCAATGATGATGACCATGCTGTCGGTGGTGGAGTCGTGGAAGCGCGCGATGAGGCCATAGTCGTCGGCGCTGGAGTAGGGCTGGTCCGGAGTGCGCTGCCAGCGGACGCTGGGATTCCTGCGATCGCTGATGCTTTCCTCCTGCCCAGGAATGAAGGTGAAGCGCAGCGGTTCCACGAGGCGCATGGTCCAGTCGTTGTTGTAACCGCCGAGGAGAATCAAAGGCCGGTCGCGGAGATCATTGAGCGGGATGGAGGTGCAGGGCTGCATCTGGTACGCGACGTGGTTGCTTTCCAGAAGGCCGCTGAGCCGGGCGATGGCCGACGCCATCTGGATGGAGACGAAGGGGTACTGGTTATCTCTGTTGGCGGTGGTGACGCCGGAGAATTTCTCCGGAGCGAAGACGACGGCGCCCGAGCAGATCAACGCGGTACCCGGCTCATGAAAAAACGGAGACCAAAAGCTGTTGACGGCACTGATTTCGGGCGTTGGGGAGGAGCGCCAGCGCAGCACCGCGACGAGACCGCAAGCGAGGACGAGCAGGGCAGCGATTGACAGCCACCATTTCGAGCGGCGGCGAGGGTGTTCGCCGGGGTCCTCTTGCTTCTCCGGGGCGGCAACGATCGATGGGGAGGGCGTGGGTGGTTCTTCGTGGAGTGCGGCGGCGAATTTTGGCTCGGCGACCGGATGCGTCGCCGGCGACGGCTGCTCGCCTGTCGATTCTTCGGGAGCGGCCCGGAGAAATTCAGGGACATAGGATCCGACGGGCAGAACGATCTGGATTCCGTCGCCGTTGTTGTTCTCGTGGTAGTAAAGGGCCAGCCGTTTGCGGACTTCGCCGGCGGTGTAGCGAACGATGGTGTCGGCGTTGGTGTCGTAATCGGGCGGGCGGTGGAAAACCTCGATGCCGAGCGTGCGTTCTTTGAGACGTTCGACGTCGCCGGAAAGGGCGTGCTCCACGATGTATTCCAGCAGGGCGGGGTAGCGCTTGCTGTTGCAGAAGTGAGGGCTGGCGAGGATCTTCTGCAATTCAGAAAGGACGGCATGGCGATCCCCTGCCGTCGCGGGGACCCAGACCTCCCGTGCTGGACGGAGCAATGTCATCGGGGCGCAACAATCGATGATACTCGGTTGCGAAAAGGCCCGCAGCAACGTTTGTAACGTCGCTGTTGCTCCCCGTAACTGATTGACGTTGGGGAGGTTGCAGACGGGGTTCGGAGCCAAACGGTGAGTCACTTGCATGGGCTTGTAACGTGCGCTGAGGATGCACAGGTTTGCGAGGAGCAGGGCGCGAACGACTCACTCGAATGGACTTGCACGTCTCAATTTCCAGAAGATTGTTTTGTGTCGGCGGGGCAGCTGCCTGGGCGGCGACAGCCTATGGGCGGGAAGCGCGGCGGCGCGGCTTCGACCTGGTGTCGAAAACCGATCGCCGGCGGGTTCTGACAGCGGCGGCGGAATATGTCCGGCTGGAACCGAAGACGATCACGAGCTTTCCGACGAAGCGTAGTCCTGGCGGGCTGCACGACTTTTTCTCCCAGGCGGACTATTTCTGGCCGAACCCGGCGAATCCGGATGGTCCGTACATCAATCGGGACGGGCAGAGCAACCCGGACAATTTCAACGAGCACCGCAAGGCGATGATTGCGCTGTCGATCCAGATGCCGGCGCTGACGGCGGCCTGGATTCTGACGAAGAAGCGGGAATATGCGGTGAAGGCAGCGGATCATCTGCGGGCCTGGTTCGTTACGCCGGCGACGCGCATGAATCCAAATCTCGAATATTCGCAAGGCGTGCACGGGGTTTCGACGGGGCGATCGTACGGGATCATCGACACGCTGCATCTGGCGGAAGTGGCGCGGGCGGCGAGCCTGGTGGCTCCAGCTGCTCTCGATGCAGGGGAGAGGACCGCACTGCTGGCGTGGTTTCGCGACTACCTCCACTGGATGGAGACCAGCGAGAAGGGCATTGCGGAGCGGGATACGAAGAACAATCACGCGGTGTGCTGGGCTTTGCAGGCGAGCGAGTATGCGCGGCTGATCGGCGACGCAGAAACACGCAAAGCGGTGCGCGATCGGTACAAGGATGTTTTTGTCCCGGATCAGATGGGGCATGACGGCAGTTTTCCGCGGGAGCTGGCGCGAACGAAGCCGTACGGGTATTCGATCTTCAACTTCGACATGATGGCGATGGTGTGCCAGTCATTGGTGGATGGGGGAGAGGACCTGTTTGAGTTTGCGTTGGCGGACGGGCGGGGGATTTGCCTTGCGGCGGCCTTCCTCGAGCCGTATCTCAAAGACAAGAGCGCGTGGCCCTATCGGAAGGACGTGCAGCATTTCGACGCATGGCCGGTGCGATCGCCGGGGCTGTTGTTCTGCGGGCTTCATTGCCACCGCGACAACTACATCGACGTTTGGAAAGGGCTGAACCCTGATCCGAAGGATCCGGAGATCATCCGGAATTATCCGGTGCGGCAGCCGCTGCTGTGGTTTCAGGAAGCGCAGGCCGCAGCATGAGCGGATTTGACGGCGGCAACGAAGGAACACATACCGGAGGGCACCTTTCGCGGCGCACGTTTGTGAAGGGCGGCATGGCGCTGGCGGCGGCTGCGATGGTGAACATGCCGGCGATGGCATCGGTGCTGCAGAGCGCTGGAGCCGCCGGGCAGGGAAGCGAGCCGCTGAGCCAGCGCCTGGACAATGGCTGGGAATATTATCGCGGGCCGCTCGATCCGCGATTTCAGGTTTGGCACAGCGACGAGATCGTCACGTGGGACAAAGTGACGCTGCCGCATTGCTTCAACCACTACGATGCGTGCGACCCGGATGTGCCGGCGTATCGGGGGCAGGGGTGGTATCGGACGCAGCTTGCGGTTGCCAATCCTTTTTCAGACGGGCGGACGCTGCTGCATTTTGAAGGTGCGGGGCAACAGGCCGAGGTATGGATTGGGAACACTCTTGCTGGAAAGCATGTGGGCGGCTACGACGAATTTCTCGTCGATGTGACCGACGCATGCCGGGCTTTGCCGGCCGGACAGCCCTTGCCGCTGGGCGTGCTTTGCGATAACGGGCGCGATATCGATCGCCTGCCGTCGGACCTGAGCGATTTCACCTTATATGGCGGGCTTTATCGCGCCGTCCATCTTGTTTATGTTCCGGCAATTTCGCTGGAGGCGGTTCATACGCGGGTGGCTTTCGAAATGGGGAAGCCCGCGGGC
>DASZYN010000270.1:0-1856 GCA_035545435.1 Acidobacteriaceae bacterium
GCCGCCACCTCCGGCTGCCCGAAGAACGCAGCGTTGTTCGACACCAGCACCCACGTCGCCCGGTATTCGCCGCGCGACTCCTGTGCCGGTGTATCCACCACGCGCGCTTCCATTCCCGACGCCCCAGCCAGTGCCGCCACCTCCGGCGTGAGATCGAGATATTGGTTCGATACGTGAAACGCCAGAATCCCACCCGGTGCGATCTGCTCCCGATACACAGCCATCGCCTGCGTCGTCAGCAAGTGCACGGGGATCGCGTCGCCGGAAAACGCATCGATCACCAGCACATTGAAATGCTGCGACCCCTCCTGCGTCAGCGAGATTCGCGCGTCGCCATTCGCAAACGAAATTTGCGCGCCCGATTCGCGCAGATACGTAAACAAGTTCTCCGCAATCGGACGCACCAGCGGGTTGATCTCGTAAAACCGTATTCGATCGCCCTGCTTGCCATAGGCTGCCAGCGTTCCCGCTCCCAGCCCGACCACTCCGATGTTGCGCGCCCGATCGTCGCAACAAAACCGTAATGCCAGCCCCACGCCCGAATCCGTCGCGTAATAGGTCGTCGGGTTCCGCCGAAATCCGTCCGCGAACCACTGCGTCCCGTGCTCGATCGTTCCGTGCATCAGCGTTCGCACCGTCTCCGCCCCCGGCGGTACATGGGATTCCTTCACCCGCAGCGCTCCGTAAAAGTTCCGTTCCTCCACGACCGCATTGCGCGCATACACGATGTGCAGCATCACCACCAGTGCCAGCAGGAGCCCTGTACCCGTGCCCCACAGCAACCGCTGCCCCCAACCCTTATCCCACATGACAAGAGTGGCGGCCGCTGCAGTCGCCAGAAACGCCAGCGCCACGTCGTAATTCGCATCGAAGACCATCGGACAGAGGATCCCGATAACAATCGTCCCCGCCGCTCCCCCCGCCGCAATCAGCAAATAGAAAGCCGTCGACTCCGACGGATTCTCCGGTCGCCGTGCATACGTTTCCACATGCAGGAAAAGGCACGCAAAGAACAATTCCGCCAGGAAAAACCCGATGCTGACCTGGATCGGGATTGTCACGTCTGTCCTCGACAGCATCCACGCCAGGGCCGCCAGCAACACGATCAACAACCGCGCAATGATCCACTGATACCGCAACGGCGGCGCCTCAAACGCGATGATGAACGTCAGCAGGTAGACACCCAGCGGCAGCACCCACAGCAGCGGAATCGCTGCGATGTTCTGACTCAGGTGACTGGTCACGGCGCAAAGCTGAATCGCCCCAACCGCGGGCAGCAGGAACCACAGCAGCCTCGCTCGCAGTGAACTCCCCTCCATACGCGGGGTGCCCCATATCCCTGCAGTTGGGGATGTGGGTTTCGCGCGAAGCGCGACCTCACCTCCATCCGTTCCACGCATCCGCCGCGCGATCACCGCACAAACGATCGCGTAAACCCCAAACCCACATCCCCACAACTTCCGCTGCACACTCAGCGACAAATACGGCTCGATCGCCGTCGGATACAAAGCCAGAGCCAGCAGCGACCCGGCATTCGACAGCGCAAACAGCTTCCACGGGACGCCACTTCGCTCTTCGCGCGCCAGCCAAAGCTGCAGCAAAGGGCTCGTCGAAGCCAGCATCAGAAACGGAAGCCCGATCGTCAGCGTCAGCACGGCAAAAATCGAACTCTGCGGATGACTCGAGGCCTGGCTCAGATCCGGCCGGCCAACTACGATCAGCAACCCCGCAGCCGCAACCAGCAGCGCCAGATGCACAACCGTTGCCGCTCGTGCGGACGAGAGCTTCCCCAGCCAGTGCGCGTACAAATATCCCAGCAGCAGCGCCGTCTGAAAGAACACCAGGCACGTGATCCA
>DASZYN010000271.1:0-3188 GCA_035545435.1 Acidobacteriaceae bacterium
TGGGCCATCGCGCCGTCTACAATTGCCAAAGCCTCATGAGCGAAAACGCCCCAACGGCATCCGCGCACGCGCCGCATCGCCGCTGGCGCATTGCGGTGTTGCTCGGCATCGGGGTGCTGGTGAATTTCTTTGACCGGGTGAATGTCTCGGTCGCGTTCACTTCGCTGCACGCCGAGTGGGGCATCTCGGCGGTCACCTTCGGCTATCTGGCCAGCGCCTACAACTGGAGCTACGGCGCGCTGCAGGTGCCGATCGGCGTCATGCTCGATCGCTGGGGGGTGCGGCGCATCGGGCGCGTGGCGGCGTTCCTGTGGAGCGCGGCTTCGATCGCATCGGGACTGGCGACCGGCGTGTATAGCTTTTTTGCCGCGCGGTTGCTGCTGGGCATTGGCGAAGCGCCGACGTTTCCCGCGAATGCGAAGGCGGTGGGCTACTGGTTTCCCGAGCACGAGCGCAGCTTCGCCACCTCACTCAACGATGCGGCGGCGAAATTCGCCTCCGCGATTGGCGTGCCCATCTTGGGCGTGTTCGTGATCTCGCTGGGCTGGCGGTGGAGCTTCCTCTTCACAGGGTTCATCAGCTTCCTCTATTTCCTGTTGTTTTGGCGTGTGTATCGCAACCCCAGCGAGGATCCCCGCCTGAGCCCGGCGGAGAGGCAGTTGCTCGTGGAAGGAAAGGCGCAGCCTGAGATAGCGCCGGAACATCGCGCGCACGGGGCGCCGCTGCTGTATCTGTTGCGACAGCCGCAGGTGATCGGAGCGACGATCGGATTCGCCGCCTATAACTACGTCTTCTATCTGGTGCTCACGTGGCTGCCGAGTTATCTGTCGATGAGCCTGCATGTGGATGTGCTGCACTCGGCTCTCGATACGAGTATTCCGTGGCTGGTGGCGACCTTCACCGATCTGGCAATCGGCGGCTGGCTGGTCGATGCGCTGGTGCGGCGGGGCGTGCGGCCGTGGCTGGTGCGGCAGGCGGTGCTGGTGGGCGGACTGGCATTCGGCATGGGCATCTACGGAGCGCGATTCGCGCATACGCCGGGTGTCGCGCTGATGTGGATCAGCGTGTGCATGGCGGGACTGGGCGCGATGGCTCCGGTGGGCTGGTCGATTCCGACGTTCATCGCTCCGCGCGCCAGCGTGGGACGCATTGGCGGCATCATGAATTTTGCTACCCAGATCGCGGCGATCTCCGCGCCGGTGATCACGGGATATTTTGCGCGGGCGCATAACTTCGGCGGATCGTTTGCGCTGGCGGCGGTGGTGCTGGCGATCGGGATCGCAGGGTATGTGCTGGGATTGGGGAAGCTGAAGGTGATACCGGAGCCCGAAACGGGAGAGTTTAGCGTTTAGAGTTTGGCTTCAGCGGGAAGCGGGCACGGATTTCATACCTCGAGCCTTTGGGTCCGGGGAAGGATTCGTAGAGGAGAAATTCCTCTGCGGTGAATTCCGCGTGAAGCGGAGTTTTGTTCTTCTCGAGAGCCTTCTGCAGAGGTTGCAGCGCTTTCGAACCGCGGCCCTTCGCGCGCGCCAGCGTGATGTGCGGACTATAAGGGCGGTCTTCGGGGGTGAATTCGCAATGGCGCATTGCAGCGGTAACGAATTGCTGCAGAGCGAGCAGCTCCGGTGTGAGGGTGACGCCCGCCCAGAACACGCCCGCACGATCGAAGAATCCCAGGCCGTCGATGCAGATGGGAACCTGCGATGCGCGAATGGTTTTGAGCTGCTCGTACACGCAGGTTGCACGCTCGTCGCTGACCTGTCCCAGGAACTGAAGCGTGACGTGCCACCCCTCGGGGGCAGACCAGCGTAAGTCAGTACCGGAGCGAGGCTCGAATTGTTGGCGAATGCCTTCGAGCGCATCCGATACGTCCGGCGGCAGGGCGATGCCGACAAAAAGCCTCATGCAGACAGAGTAGCGAAGCAGCCATCTATCCAGCGCATGAAGAATTGTTCAGATGATAGCGATCGATGGCAGGTCGATCCTATGATCAGACTTCGTTCGACCGCGTGGCGAGGAGGGGGCCGTCGTTTGAGAGGCATGAGTGCGGGAAGATCGCTGCTGACTCTTTGCTGTGGGGTGCTGGTTCCGCTCATGACGTTCGCGCAATCGCCGGTGGATCTGCCCGTGGGTTCGGCCGCTCCACCAGCTTCGGACAACGTCCGGTCATCGTCTTCAGTCGCGTTTCTCGAACTGCCCGACGCTCCGGCGCCGAACGCGCCGCAGCGTACACCACAAAATCAGAGTCAGTCGCAGACGTCGTCGTCCGGGCAGAAGCAAAACGAACAGCAACAGCCGCAGTCCGGCAACGCGCCGACGCTGGGCGATCTGGGATTCACGCCGCAGCAGACGCTGGCGAATGCCGAGATGCAGAAGAGGCTAAACCAGCGGACGCACGATCTGAAGATGCATCAGACGCTGGGGCTGATTACAGCGGTGCCGATGTGCGCGACGGTGCTGGTGGCGGGCGGGGCGAAGTCGAAGCGCGATCGCAGGAATGCGAACGGCACGGTCACGGGCCCGAGCACTTCCGGCGTCGATCTGCACGTTGCTTTGGGGTCGGCGACGGTCGCGCTCTATGGAGCGACGGCCTACTACGCGATCATTGCGCCGAAGATTCCGGGCGTGGAGCCAAAGGGAGCGATTCGGTGGCATCGTGATTTGGTTTGGATCCACGCGCCGGGCATGGTGCTGACGCCGATCCTCGGCGCGATGGCACTGAACCAGGAAAACAATGGCGAGCACGTGCACGGCATCGCGTCGGCGCATTCATATGTTGCGTGGACGACGGTACTTGCCTACGGGGCGTCGATCGTCGCGGTCTCGTGGCCGATCCGTCTCAAATTCTGGGAGAAGAAATGAAGTTTGTGGTTGGGCTTCTGCTGGCGGCCGCGCCCGTCCTGGTGCAGGCGCAGAGTCAGTGGGTGCTGACGCAGTCCGCGCTGACGTGGCATGTAACGCATCCAATGCACGAAGTAGCAGGAACCACTCACGCGGCGAAAGGCAAAGGCAACTGCAGCGCGGGGCAGTGCGATTTTCTGATTGCTGTGCCGGTGAACACGTTTGACTCGGGCGACAGCAATCGCGATCTGCATATGCTGGAGGCGGTGCGCGGCGCTCAGAACCCGATGGTGATCGTGAGAACGCACCTGGCGGAATCGGCGCTCAACCAGCCGACGATCGACGCC
>DASZYN010000272.1:0-3147 GCA_035545435.1 Acidobacteriaceae bacterium
CAGGATGGCATGCGCGATCTTCACGCCAACCTCGACATGCCCGTTGAAGCGGATGCGATCGGGTGGATTGTGGGAAAACGTTGCCGGCTTGCCGATGTCGTGCAGCAGCGCACCCCAGGCGAGCGTTGGCGAGACGCCGGCGGGGAGCTTTTCGAGCAACAGCAAGGTGTGGACCCAGACGTCTCCCTCGGGGTGATACTCCGGTGGCTGCTCGACGCCGCGCAGTTTTGTGACCTCGGGCAGGACTTCGCGCAGCAGGCCCGTAGAATCGAGCAGCTCGAAGGCGCGACGGGCATGACCCTCGGTGAGCATCTTCGTCAATTCGTCGCGAACGCGCTCGCGGCTGACCTGCGCGATCCCCGCCGCGAGTTGTCGGATAGCGCGCTCAGTTTTCGGTTCGATTGCGTACTCAAAACGCGCGGCAAACCGCACAGCGCGGAGCATACGGAGTTTGTCCTCTTCGAAACGGCGATGCGGCTCGCCGATGGCGCGGATGATGCCGTCGCGAAGGTCGCTGCGTCCGCCCACATAATCGAGAACAGCAGACGTGAGATTGCAGGTCTGTCGGTTTAGAACGGGATCGAACATCATGCCGTTGATCGTGAAGTCGCGACGGATCACGTCTTCCTGAGGCGTGGCGGAGAAGCGGACCTCGGTGGGGTGGCGGCCATCGAGGTAAGCGACATCGGAGCGAAATGTAGCCACTTCGGTGACAATTTCTCGGGTGTGACCCGCATTGGCGGGATCGTCGAGGTCCTGACAGACGAGGACGACGCCGAACTGCGCGCCGACGGCGAAGGTGCGGGGAAACATTTTGAGCACGACGTCGGGATGCGCGCTGGTGGCAACGTCGTAGTCCTTTGGTTCGACGCCGAGAAGGATGTCGCGCACGCATCCGCCCGCGAAATACGCCTCATAGCCCGCCGCACGAAGTCGGATGACAATGTGTTCGGCGGCGAGTTGGGCCGGAGTGTCGGTCATAACGGCAGGATGCCGCAGGGCGATGAGGGGTCGCCGGCATCTGCCCTCTGAGTCTACCTGGGGAGCGGGTTTTGTTGTTCGTGCGCTACGGGCGACCCGTTCGGTGATGCCTGGCCCGCTGCTTTACTTTTTTCGCGTGCGACAAACACCGCCGCCACCTTGTCTTCATAGGCCAGAGTGAAGCGGGCATCGTTGCGCAGCAGCTGCGTGAGCGCCGCGCCGGCGGGGCCGATCACCACTCCGGCCGAGGCGAGGTCGGGATCCGCGGCCCACTGGGGACCGCCGCCCCACGTCGCGGCCGATCGGCTGATGGCCTGATCGCCGTAAAGAGCGGCGCGGCCGTCGATACTGACCGGCTCGCGGAGATTCCAAATAAGGTAGCCGCCCCAGTCGTAGGTGTTAAAGAGGGCGCCGTTGTAATGATGATCCTTCACAAACTGGACTGCCTGGACCGGCATCCGCTCTGCGAGCCGTTTCTGCAGAGCTGCATTATCCGTCTGCACGAAGAACACACTGGCGGCGAAAGCGGCGGCTCCCGTCAGCACGGCGAATGCGGGTGCCCACAAAGGCCGCTTCTCATGCGTTTCCCGGCTGGCGCGGACGGGAAGACCAGCGGCCAGGATTGCGCTTGCGGCGATGACGATGATCCAGAGATCGCGGCTCGAACGAAAGGACAACACGGCGGCCATCGCGAGCAGCATCGTCTCGAAGGGATTGAGGCGGCGGTAGCGGAACAGCACGCCCGCCGCAGCCAGCGCGAGGAACAACAACAGGAAATCCTGGGGACTGCGAAACTTCATTGCCCCCATCTCGCTGACGGTATTCAGGACACCGGACTGCGAACCGAGACTCCACGCGATCTTGTAGATGGCGAAGCCATAAGGATTGACGCAGACGGCCAGAAGGCTTCCGCCCAGCGCGAGCCACAGGGGCCGGGCGCCCACACCGCGCACATTCGACTTCCACCATCGCTCGACGAGAGGCTCGATCGCCGCCAGTCCGAGCACCAGAAGCCCATCCACAAACTGAATGTGAATGTTCGCCCACAGCGCAAACAGAGGAAGCAACAGCCACAGCTCGCGGGTTGTGCCTTCGCGGCGCGCGTGCATCAGAATGTCGAGTTCAATGACGAAGAACAGGATGGTGAACAACCACGGGCGGGGCGTCATCAGGCCGGAAAGGCAGAAGATCACGATCAGGTTCAGCACCGCGCAGGACATGAAGTCACTCTGCAGCCGGCTCATCATGCGGTACAAAGCCGCCGAAATGAGCGTCATCATGGCGGCGGTAAAAACCAGCAGGCCGCGCAGATGCATCCAGCCGTAAGCCTTCAGCAGAATCAGCTCGAAGAGCCAGCTGTACGCCTGCCACGGGCTCCCGCCGGTAGTGCGAGAGAAGGGATCGACATGGGGAAGAGCGCGATGCTGAAGAATCCACTCTGCGGTTCGAAGATGCCAGCCTGCGTCCGGATCGGCAACAGATCCGGCCGCCCCATGCATACAAATGAAGGCCGCAAGCGAACACAGCAATCCGATGAGAACCGACCTGGCCGCCTGATCGGCGCGGGATGCTGCGGGCTTATCCAACTGTAAAACGGTCGCTCCCATGCTTGTGTGCCGCCGTGCCGAAACGATCGCCTTCCGGCAACAACGCCCGGTTCGTTTCCTCTCCTGCCGCGCGGCTTCACCACGCAACGACGCCTTCATCATGATCCGGATGATGGATGTGCCTGTCGATACCCAGCCGGGATACTGGGGTAACACAGCGGTCCGCAGCTACCACAAAGGTGGCACGAGGGCTGCCCGGCGATCAGCACCATGGGAAGTGTGATGGCGGTGCTTTCGCCGGACGCATCGTCGCGCTGATTAATATAAAAAGAATGCCCTCACCCCTCCCAGGCCTGATCCTCGGAATCGAAACGTCGTGCGATGAGACCGCCGCTGCCGTGGTCCGCCGCGGCAGGGAGATCCTGTCGAACACGGTAGCGTCACAGATCGCAGTGCATTTGCCGTACGGGGGCGTGGTGCCGGAGCTGGCTTCGCGCGAGCATTTACGAAACATTCTGCCGGTGGTGCGGGAATCGCTGAAAACGGCCGGAGTTGGATATGGGGATATTGATGCCATCGCGGTTACAGAAGGACCCGGGCTTGCCGGTGCATTGCTGGT
>DASZYN010000273.1:0-7764 GCA_035545435.1 Acidobacteriaceae bacterium
GCGTGCTCTTTAAAGACTTCCCCCGTCCGCAGATCCTTCACGTAGAGCTTGTATTGGCGGAATCCTTTGTTATCGCAGGAATACGCCAGCAGATTCCCGTCATCGGAAACGACCATCGTCCCCAGCGCCATGAACGCTTCGTGCTCTGCCAGTTCATTGACATCCAGCAGAAGCTCCTCTTCCCCCGTCGGACCCTCGGGCGTACCGCGCTTTCGGCAATAAATCTCGTATTGCCTTCCCTCCTCGGTTCGCTGGTAGTACCAGTAATCGCGGTCGCGAAACGGAACCGAAATATCGGTCTCCTTGATATGACTCCGCATCTCTTCATAGAGCTGTTTCTGCAGGTCCTCGCTCCCCGCCATCACCTGCTGACACCACGCGTTTTCCGCCTCCAGATACGCCAGCACCTCAGGGCTCTCCTTTTCCTGTAGCCAGGCGTAGTCGTCCACCAGCGTGTGACCGTGCACCGTCTTTTCCGTATGCCGGCGCGCCGCGACAGGCGGCCCGGTCAGGACCTCACTGCTTCCAGTGCTCATCATCCCTCTCGTGTCAGGAAATCTCAGAAGCGCAATCTATAGATGCAGAATGGCCCGCCAGGCTTTGTGCCTGGAGCACGCATTTTTCAGCTGTGCCGGACAACCCGGGGGTCGGCACCGCCATACTGGCGAGTGGCTGCAGCCTAGTGGTTGTTCGCCACCGCCTCGTCCAGCATGGTGTACAGATTTCGGAAGTCGGTGATCTGCTTGTAGCCGTGGGCCGTCACCACCCACGCCGTCGGCGTCTCGTGGATGCCCATCCGGTCCCCCAGCGCCGCATCTGCCTTCACTTCGGCCGTCAGCTTGCCCTGCGGATCCATGACAAACGGCAGCGCCGTCCCATGCTGCTGCGCAAATTTCTGCGTGAAATTCTGCAGATCGCTCTTCGTCTCGATGCTGCCCTGGTTCGCGAACACCGCGTTGCGATACTGATTCCCCAGATCCTTCGATTTCGTATCGAACCAGCGCGCATTCACCGCGGCCTGGAAGCTCCAGTTGTGCTGCGGCAGCGGAAAGTCATGCCGCTCCCACGCCACGTGGTACTTATCGACGGCCTGCTGGATGATCGGGTTGTCCATCCCGCAGCTTGGACACTCCAGGTCCGCAAACTCCACGATGGCCACCTTCGAACCCGGCGGCGGGTGCAAAGCCGAGGTGTCTTTCGGGTGCAGAATATCCTGCTGCTGGGCGGTCGCCCCCAGCGCAACAAGCAAACCGGTTCCTGCCAGAACAAAAGCGCGCATTCCAAACATAATTCGAGTCTACAAAATCCCCCGCCCGCCCGCCGGGGCGAGCCAGAACAGAGCTAATTTGAGATGGACGAAACAGAACCGGAATCATGAGCAGGAAAATGACCCCGAAGCCCCGCGATCAAGGGCCGGGCTGGCCATTGGTTCCTGGCTACTGGCTATTCCCTCTCTTCCGGCTCTTCAACGCCACATACACCAGATACAGCAGATGAATCCCGATCGTCGCCGCGTACGCCAGCACCAGATGCCGATGTCCCATGTCGCCCATCGCTATCGCCCTCCCGCCATCTGTGCCTGCCCCGGCACGTAGTCCAGCGCCTTCAGCGCCTCTTCCTGCTCCGCCTTCTGTGCCCGATACTCCGACGCATACCGGAGGCTTGCCACAAAAATGCCCCACATGAGCCACCCGGCCAGATTCCACCAGATCGCCGGCATCATGCTCGGATCTAAACCCGAACCCGGTGCGCCACCAAACACCGGCGCCGGATGCTGCGTCCGCCACCACCGCGTCGACATATACACCAGCGGCACATCGAGATAACCGAAGATCGCCATCACCGCCGCCAGCGTCCGCATTTGTGGCCCGGCCGCAAACCGCCGCAACAGTAAATACGCGACGTAGATCAGCCACAGCACCAGGGTCGACGTCAGCCGCGCATCCCACGTCCACCAGATGCCCCACACCGCGCGTCCCCACAGCGACCCGGTAACCAGGCCGATCAGGCAGAACACTACACCCATCTCCGCCGACGCCACCGCCAGTGAATCCGCCTTGATTGCCAGGGCCTGATTCCGGTTCCGCACCGCCAGATACACGAGCGAACAGCCCAGGTTGATCGCAAAGAACAACCCCATCCCCGCCCACGATGGCACGTGGTAATAAATGACTCGCGCCACATCGCCCTGGGCCGCATCCCGGGGCACAACGAACAGCGCGACGTGGAAACCCTCCACCAGCA
This sequence comes from Acidobacteriaceae bacterium, assembly GCA_035545435.1. Classification (GTDB taxonomy): domain Bacteria; phylum Acidobacteriota; class Terriglobia; order Terriglobales; family Acidobacteriaceae; genus Palsa-343. Next base: position 2,245 of record DASZYN010000273.1, read on the forward strand.
CTCCCAGTGTCACTACCAGCCATAACCAACGCCACAGTTTCATAACCGCCTCTTTCCTGCGCGCATCCTGCCAATCTGCCGATCGAACTGCATCAATGCACCACCGCCGGAGGTGGACCATCCGGCGCCCCAGCCGCCGCGCCAAATGTGAACCGCACCTTCACCTCATCCACTGCAATCCCATAAGGAAACGGATCGTAAGGGGCCGATTCGCTGATCGTGGCGCGCGCAGCTCGATCCACACTCGCATTGCCCGACCCATGTTCCACCATGAGCCCCGTTACCCGGCCGTCCGTGTGAATCCAGCCGGTGATCTTCACCGCATCGGTCAACTTTTGGGCAGCTGCCGCGTGCTGCCACCGCTGCCCGATCTTGTTCTCCACTCCCGCCCAATAGCCATTCAAATTGTGCTTATCTTCCGGCGGAATCCGATTCACGATCGCAACCGTGACCCCGCTCTGTTCCTGCTCCGCCGATTTCGCATCCTGGCCCTTTTGCCCTGGCAGCGGCGGCGCCTTCTCCGGCTTCTGCGATGGAGCCTTCTCCGTTTTTTGCGATGGCGCCGTATCCGCGCTGCCTCCTTGACCCGGCAGCGGCGGTGGTTTTTCCGGCTTTTCCTGCGCCCTTCCGCACGGAATGGCTACGACCCCCATCGCCAAGCCCAGCACCAGCACCCTGTGAACGATCTTGTTCATTCCTTTGCCTCCGCATCGACCCGGTGCACCACGCCCTGCATACCCAAAACCTTACTCCTCGGACCTCGCTCCTGCCTCTTCCCGCATCCACCTCCGATAGGGTACAAAGGTTAGACCATGGCTTGGACCACCCTCATCCTCGGCGTTCTCCTCATGGCCATCGGTATCGGCGGCCAGATCTTCGGCACCCGTAAATCTGCCACTCTCGCTCCCCACGACCGCCCCGCGCGCCGCTGGATCATCACCGTCGGCTCCCTCGTCATCGGCCTCTGGATTGTCGCGATCTCCGCCGCTCATTACCTCCATCATCACCACTAGGTTGATCGACCATCCTTCGTGAAAAGGGGGCCAGGCCCGTCCGCTCTCGGCGGCTAGCCGTCCGCGTGTAAAACCACCTCAAACAGCAACATGCAAACCGTCGTGAAGATCACGTCATAGGCCCCCAGCAGTTTGATCCACATCACGGCATTGCCTTCACCCGTCAGAATCGACGTCGCCGACATCACCATCCCCAGCAATGCGGGAATGAAAATAGGAAAAAGGATCAGGGGCAGCAGCAATTCCCGATTCCGCGTCCGAATCGACAGCGCCGCAAAGAACACGCCGTTCACAATCAGGGCCCACGTCCCGAGCGGAAGCACCAACAGCAACAGCCAGCCATTGCCCAGCGCGTGCAGGTTGTAGAACATGACGAAGACCGGTGCCAGCACCAGTTCCACCACAATCACAAAGAAAAAGTTCGCCAGCGTCTTGCCCAGGAACAGCGACGCGCCCGGGGCGGGCGTCATCCGCAGCGCATCCAGCACCTGATTCCGCAGCTCCCGCGCCCACGCCTGATTCAGAGCACTGACCGCGGCAAACATCGCCGCCACGCATAGAATTCCACCCGCAATCTGCCGGCTCACCGCGCGCGTGGGATCGAACGCCAAACTGAACAACACCACCACCAGCAGGGCAAAGAACAGCATGGAGTTGATGGCGTCTTTCGATCGCCACTCCAGCTGCAGATCCTTCCTGAGATGGGTAAGGAAATACGCGGCCTTCATCGCGATTTCTCCCAGCGCTCGGCCGTGCCTGCGCCCTGAGCCCTGTGCTCTGAGCCCTGTTTCGTCAAATCCGCCACGGTCGCCTTCGACGCCCGCAGATAATCCGCCGGGCTCAGCACCACCTGCACACCCCGCGTCCCTGCCGAAACAGAAACCACCTCGAACAGCTCCAACGTCTCGTCCACGTACACCGGGAAATCCTTCTTCGCCCCAAACACCGTCACCCCACCCCGCACATAACCCGTCAGCGGCTGAACCTCCTTGAGCGAAACCATTTCCGTCTTCCGCGTTCCCGCAGCCGCCGCCAGTTTCTTGAAATCCAGTTCCGCATCTCCTGGCACCACGGCAAATACATGCTCCCGTTCCGATGTCACGCACAACAATGTCTTGAACACCTGCTCCGGCGGCAGTCCAACCTTCTCCGCCACCACAATCGCAGAAAACTCCTCCGGATCAACCTCGTACTCGCGCATCTCGTACTGGATCCCAAGCGAATCCAGATACCGCGCCGCGTTGGTCTTTCCGCTCATCGCCGAACCCCTGCCGTCGCCGCTTCCAGCCCCGCGGCACCGCGCGTCGCATAGGGTCCATCTTCCAAACTCGCCACTGCCCCCGCTTCCAGCGTCAGCACAAAATCCGCCAGCGGCTCGGCCAGCTCCCGCTGATGCGTCGTCAGCAGAATTGTTCTCTGCTCGGTCCTGAACCGTTCCAGCAGCCGCAGCATCTGGTGCGCGCTCGCAATATCCATGTTCGAAAACGGCTCATCCAGCAGCAGCAGCTCCGGTCGCGAAATCAGCACCCGCGCCAGCGACGCCCGTTGCCGCATCCCCTGCGAGTACTGCCCAACCGGTCTTTGCAAAGCAGGGTCCAGCCCCACGCTGCGCAACGCATCCTCCGGCGTTACGCACTCCCGCTCCCGGTACAGGCTGGCAAAATACCGCAGATTCTCTACGCCGGAAAATTCGTCATACAGCATCGTGGCGTGGCTCATGTATCCGATGCGCGCACGCGCCTCCATCGGATCTTCTGCCGCCCCATCCGCGCCGAACACCTTTACCTTCCCGTAGCTCGGCCGCAACAGCCCCGCCAAAGTCCGCAGCAGCGTCGACTTCCCCGCTCCATTCGGCCCCAGCACCAGATAGCACCGTCCGCGCTCGAACTGAACCGACACTTTGCGCAGCGCCGCAAACGTGCCGTACAGCTTCGATACTTCCTCGAACTCCGCAATCGTGCCGTTCATCGTCGCTTCCTGCGCAGTCTACTCCGCCCGCCCGTTTCCACACACCTCAACCGAGCCGATTCCTGCCGCTTTTTCTGAACGCTGTACGCTGACCGCTGAACGCTGTCTTATTGCCCCGATGTCGCTGCAGCGACCGCAGCCGTTTGCGTTGCGCCCGGCTTTGCCTGACCCGGCTGCGCGGGCGCATACTTCGACGCGCACTTTGCCTGCAGCTGCGTCGCGTGGAACACCCCATCCCGTCCAAAAGTCCCGATGGCCAGCGCCTGGCTGTTGTCCTTGAAGGTGTCCGGCGGCGGTTCGTCGCCCGTGTAAGAAACCTTCAGTTTCCGGTCCACTTCCACCAGGGTGAACTGCGCATGCGCTCCGTCGCGCACAATGCTTCCTGGGACCACGCTTCCGGCCACCCGCAGATTGCGCGTATAGGCTTTGTTTCCCATCGACTGCAGTTCCTGGATCGTCACGTAGTAGCTCTTGTTCGCCTCGACTCCGGTTACCGCCAGATACGAGATCGCGCCTACGATCACCACGACTGCCAGGGCGATGCGCACCGTCTGCTTGTTGCCGTTCTTCATGATGACTCTATTGTAAGCAGCCCCGCCCAAACCCGGCATGTGACATAGATCACTGGCCAAAAAAGCTCTGGGCTCAGCGCCTTCCGCCCCTCGCCACCCGGCTTCACTTCCTGACGCGCCGTAATCGAACGTGCAGCCGCGCCTCGCCCCAGGGGCCCGCCTTTACCTCGAAGACCCCCACCGGCCCATCCATTTCCGCCGGTTTTGGATCCGATTCGACACTCCACCCCTCCGGAATCATTTCCAGCACTTCGAATACCGCCGGCTTCACGCTGATGTTCTGCAGCACATAATCCCGTTCGCGAATCTCCACATCCTCGCCCTTGCCGTCACTCCCCGCTTTCTTCTCGTCGTGCCGGTCAAATTCCTTTACGTTCTCCAGATGGCAAACCTCCGGCATCCACTCGCCCTTCGGCTTGTGATCCCCCATCGGCAACTGCAGGCCAGGAAAGACTTCGCAATTCTCATTGACGTAAATCTTTCCGTCGCTCGCATTCAGTGATTTACCCACAATTGTCATCTGCATCGTCGGCGGAGGCGGCGCCGCGGATGAGCCCCTCTCCTGCGCCATCGCCGCAATCACCCACAACACCATCCCCAGGCTCACAGCTTCACGCTCCTCAGCTCACCTTGACATAAGTCGTGTACGGCAAATCCCCCACGGCAACGAAGGGAACCAGCCTCACCGAACCGCGATCCGTCTCCACCCGCCACTCGCGCTCGCTCCTCCGCCTCGCCCCCAGCAACTGCGCTCGCTGCATCGCCGGCATTGCGTTGCCTGGTTCCGGTTTGACTCCCATCAGCACAACCGGCCCCCGCAGCAAAGCCACGGTATCCGGATGCTGCTCGTCGATCGCATCCAGGCGCATCGCGAGCGGCAACTCCAGCTCCACGCGATCGCCATTCTTCCACTCCCGCCGCACCGCCGCAAATCGCCCTGGCTCGACGCCTTGCCTCTGCCGCACACCATTCACCGCAACCGCAGCGCCTCGCGCCCAGGCCGGAATCCTGAAGTACAGCGTCTGTTCCGCCGGCCGTGAACACGTCACCGTCACCGTTACATTTTCTTCGAACGGATACTGTCCCTCCTGCGTCAGTGAAAACGCCGTTCCCCGATCCTTCCACCGCAGCGTCGACGGAACATACAAATTCACATACACCGACTGCGCCCCGCGAAAATACGCGCAAATCCGGTAGTCAGCCGCCACCTGCGGCAGTGTTCCCGAGCAGCACGCCCAGCGATCGCGATGGTAAAACCTCTTTCCGTCGAAGTTGTAGTCCGAGTAGTAAAACGTCCGCCCGTTTTCCTCCAACGGCTTCGCCCCCAGCACGGTGTTGTACATCACCCGTTCCATGCTGTCGCCATAGTGCGCATCGCGCGTCACGCGCAATAAATACCGCGTCATCTTGAAGTGCGCATACGACCCGCACGGCGTCTCAAAGCTGTGGTGCGTCTCCGTCAGGCTCTTCAGCAGATCGCCGCTCCCTGGCGCCCGCAGCTGTTCATCAGGACCCCACCCGCCTGTCGCAAAACTCTGCGCCTCCACCATCGCAAATCCATTCCGCCCCGCATGCAAATGCTTCTCGCTGCCCGCCGCCAGGTACGCCATCATCGCGGAGTTGAGCGAGTTCACATAGCTGTACGCATGCCGCCCAGCCAGCACATTTTCATTGCGCGACAGCGGATCGAACCACGCCTTGTCATCGAGGTACTGCAGCCCCAGATCGAAGTACCTTCGCCCCGCACCCCGCTGATACGCCAGAAACAGATTCTCCGGCATCGTGTACGACTCGTCCCACGTCCACGACTCGTCGTCGTGATCCATCCTCCATCGCGTGCCATGTTCTACGGCGTGTCCAGGCAAATGCGGCAGCGCGACATCCGTCGTCTGCTCCAGAATGGCCAGCGCCTCCGGATCCCCCACCAGCGTGTGCGAGTCCAGCAACCCCAGCAGAATCTTGTCGTA
>DASZYN010000274.1:0-4112 GCA_035545435.1 Acidobacteriaceae bacterium
GTCGCCGTCATTACCACCGGCGAAAAGCAGCGCGAAGCCGAAGCTGCCGGCGCCGACATCGTCGGCGGCGACGAGCTCGTCGAAAAGATCCAAAAGGAATCCTGGACCGACTTCGACGCTCTGATCGCCACGCCCGACATGATGAAGTCCGTCGGCCGTCTCGGCAAAGTCCTCGGCCCGCGCGGCCTCATGCCGAACCCCAAAACCGGCACCGTGACCAATGACGTCACTGCCGCCATCAAGGAAATCAAAGCCGGCAAGGTCGAGTTCCGCACCGATAAGACCGCGCTCGTCCACGTCCCGGTCGGGAAGATCTCCTTCCCCCCGCAAAAGCTGGTTGAAAATGCCATTACGGTCATTACCAGCGTCGTGAAGGCGAAGCCTTCTGCGGCCAAGGGAAAGTACATTAAGGGCATCACCATCAGCTCCACCATGGGCCCTGGCATCGCGCTCGACTCCGCCGTCGCGGACAGCGCAGCGAAGGCATAAAGAGTGCGGCCAGCTATTAGCTCTTGGCTTTTAGCTGCTCCGGCAGATCAGGGACACCCGCCCCACGGGGCAAAGATTCGGCTAGCAGCGAAGAGCTAGCAGCAAAAGGCTAACGTTATGGCACTGAGCAGACAGAAAAAAGCGGAGAAGGTCGGCGAGCTCGCCAAAGAGCTCGAGACTTCGACCTCCGCCATCATCGGCACCTTCTCCAAACTCACCGTCGCCCAGGACTTCGAGCTGCGCAAGACCGTCCGCAATGCAGGCGGCCGCTATCGGGTGCTCAAGAACAAGCTCGCCGGCCGCGCTGCCAAAGGCACAAAGATCGAAGCGGCTCTTCAGGGACTGAAGGGCGTTTCCTCCGTCGCCTACACCAGCGGCGATCCGGTCGCGCTTGCGAAAGCGCTGTCCACCTGGGTTTCCGACAACGCGGAGTTCACTTTCAAACTGGGCATCGTCGACGGCAAAGTCATCAACGTCGAGGAAGTCAAAGCCCTCGCGACCATGCCCGGCAAGGAAGAGATTTTCTCGAAGCTCCTCTACCTCATCAATGCTCCGGCCCAGCGCCTCGTCACGGTCATGAACGCTGCCGGTCGCGATCTTGCCGTTGTCATTAACCAGGGCGTCGAGAAAAACAAGTTTACCGGCGGGGAAGCAGCCGCCAGCTAGTTGTTCGTTCCGCTTTCCATCGGGACTCGCAACTTGCAGATCACAACTCGGAATCAGCTGATCTTCCCTCTCAAGGGGTGCCTGGTCTGGGGCACATCGGAAACCTCGAGGCGGCCGAATTCAGCAGTGCAGTACGGCAACCGGAGGGCGCGAGCTCTCAGGGCGCAACACAAAATTTAGAGATTACGTGGAGAACACCATGGCAGACCTGCAGCAGTTGGAAGATCAGATCGTTAACCTGAGCCTGCTCGATGCAGCCGCTCTCGTGAAAAAGCTCGAAGAGCGTCTCGGCGTTTCCGCCGCGGCAGCCGCCCCGGTCGTTGTCGCCGGTGGCGGAGCAGCCGGTGCGGCCGCCCCGGCTGCGGTCGAGCAGACCGAGTTCACCGTCACCCTCAAGGATGCCGGTGCCAATAAGATCAACACCATCAAGGCTGTACGCGAGGTCACCTCCCTCGGCCTGAAGGAAGCCAAGGACCTTGTCGATGGCGCTCCGAAGACCCTCAAGGAGAACATCAGCAAGGAAGACGCCGAGGCAATTAAGAAGAAGTTCGAAGGCGTCGCGACCATCGAGGTGAAGTAGTTCGCTGGGATCCTTCCCGGCCCGGCAAGCAACTTGCATGCCAAAGCGGAACGCGCTATGATTCTCTTTGTGCGTTCCGCTCGGCTGCATTCCAGATTGCCGGTCCCGGGACGTAATTCCGTCTTTCCGATCAAGCACAAACCGTAATCTCGCTCGTCTCTGACGGGCTCAGCAGTTTGCGCGCGTGAATTCGGGAAGAAAAATCATCTCCGGCAGATTGTGCCGGCGTAATTGCAGGCCAGGCGGCGGACCTGCTCTTACGACTGCAGTCAGTTGTCAGGCGGCGCGGGCGTAGGTTTTCAAGAGCGGCGGGAATCGGACATTCTGTCACAGTACAGTGCACAATTCGGTTGTGGCGCTCGTGGGACTTGCTGTCTCCGCGGGCCTTTTGTCTCTTCCCCGAACTTTTTCCCTCGTCTGGCTTCCTTCTTTCCGCCCCGTGATCGATGTCCCGGCTCTGCTCTTTGCTGAGCGGATTCGGGCAGGCTAACCGGCAGCCTCGCGGGCCAGCAGGAAATCCCGCGAATCTGCCCAGGCAATCCCTGGCGAACATGTTCGCTGGGTAAAACCCGGGTCCCAGCGAGCTTGTTCGCTGGGTGGAAAGCGGAAGCGTAATCCCCCTGCGCCCTTCCGCGCAAGCAGAAATCGGCCCTGCACTTCACTTTTTGTGCGGCCGTAACCAAAAACCGTACGACGTTTCCCGAACGAGGCGGGATCCATCGTGCGCTGGCACATACGGTTCGACGAGCAGCAGCATGACCCGGGTTGCCGCTCTTCTTTTCCTCGCGTCACGGGTCCTGAGGAGTAACGAATGTCCAACGAGAACCGCGCGGTTCGCAGCCGTCTCGACTTTTCCAAGATTCCAACAGCGATTCGCATTCCCAATCTCATTGAAGTTCAGCGCCGCTCCTACGAGCGTTTCCTGCAGATGGACAAGCTGCCCTCGGAGCGCGACGACTCCGGCCTGCAGTCGGTCTTTACCTCCGTCTTTCCCATTACCGATTTTCGCAACATTTCCCAGCTGGATTTTGTGGATTTCGCCATCGGTAACTGGGAATGCAAGTGCGGACACCTCAAAGGTCTCCATCACCTGCGCACCACCTGCGTCCATTGCGGCGCCATGGTCATCACCGATCCGTTCCATCCCGGCGACGTCCTCTGCCAGAAGTGCGGCACTTACAACAAGAACACCCCCGACTTCTGCAACAAGTGCGGCGACCCCGTCGGCCTGCAGCTGAAATACGACCAGCAGGAGTGCGAAGAGCGCGGCATGACTTTCTCTGCCCCTCTCAAAGTCACCGTCCGCCTCACCATCTACGACAAGGATCCCGAAACCGGCGCCAAGTCCATTCGCGACATCAAGGAGCAGGAAGTCTTCTTCGGCGACATTCCGCTCATGACGCAGAACGGCACCTTCATCGTCAACGGCACCGAGCGCGTCATCGTCTCCCAGCTCCACCGTTCGCCCGGCGTCTTCTTTGAGACCGCCAACAATCGCACCTACTTCCTCGGCAAGATCATTCCTTACCGCGGTTCGTGGGTCGAGTTCGAGTACGACCAGAAGAACACTCTCTACGTCCGCATCGACCGCAAGCGCAAATTCCTCGGCACCATCTTCCTGCGCGCTCTCGGCCTCAAGAGCGACGAGGAGATCCTGCGCACCTTCTATACCGTCGACAAAATCAATATCAAAGACGGCAAGCTCCTCTGGACTCTCGACGCCGACAAGCCCACCCACCTGCTCGGCGCCAAGCCGGCCCACGCCATCGTCGTCAAGGGCGAGGAGATCGCGCACTCCGGCCGCAAAGTCACGCCTTCCATCCTCAAGGCTCTGCGCGCCGCCAAAGTCGCCCATGTCGAAGTCGAGCAGTCTGAACTCGACGGCGCCATGACCGCTGCCGACGTGGTCGACACCTCCACCGGCGAAGTCTTCCTCGAAGCCAATCAGGAACTGACCTCCGACAAGCTGCACAAAATCATGGAAGCCGGTATCAGCACCATCGATGTCTTCTTCCCCGAGCGCGATGACATGGGCAATGTCATCACCAACACCCTGCGCCGCGACTCGGTCCGCAAACCCGAAGAAGCTCTCATCGAGATTTACCGCAAGCTGCGCCCGGGCGATCCGCCGACCCTCGACACCGCCACCGCGCTCTTCGAAGGCATGTTCTTCGACCCGCGCAAGTATGACTTCTCGCGCGTCGGCCGCCTCAAGTTCAACATCAAGCTCTACGAAAATCAGGACGCCACCTCGCTCGACCATCGCACCCTGACGCCCGACGACTTCTACTCCACCATCCGCTACCTGCTGAAACTCCGCCGCAACATCGGCATGGTCGACGATATCGATCACCTCGGCAACCGCCGCGTGCGCGCA
>DASZYN010000275.1:0-2382 GCA_035545435.1 Acidobacteriaceae bacterium
CGCAGTCCTGCTCGTCCTGCTCATCGCGTGCGCCAATATCGCCAATTTGCTGCTCGCCCGCGCTGCCGCGCGCCAAAGCGAAATGGCCATGCGCACGGCCCTGGGCGCCACCCGCCGCCGTCTCATTCGCCAGCTCCTCATTGAAAGCATCGCTCTTTGCTGTGGCGGCGGAGCTATCGGCCTTTCCGCTGCCGCCGGCGAGCTCCGCCTGCTGAATCACGTCCTGCCCCCCGGCACGCTGCCCATCCCGTCGATCAGCATGGACGCCAGCGTCGCCTGGTTCGCCGTCGGCATTACCCTGTTCACCGGATTCCTCTTTGGTCTCGCGCCCGCCGTGCGCGGCTCCCGCGCCAGCCTGAGCCACGTTCTGCGTCAAAGCGGACGCGGTCTCGCCGGTTCGGCCGGTGCGCGTCTCCGCAATTCACTCGCGGCCGCCGAACTGGCCCTGGCGACCATCCTGCTCATCGGCGCCGGACTTCTCCTGCAAACGCTGGCCAACCTTGAGCGCGTCCAGCTTGGATTCCAGCCCCACGGCCTGCTCACGTTTCAGCTCAGCCCGCCGCCGGCGAAGTATCCCGTGACTGGCGGCGCAGCCCACCTCTACCGCGCCGTTCTCGATCGCCTCAATGCCATTCCCGGCGTGCGCGGAGCTGCGGTTTCCAGCGGGATTCCCTTCGGCGCGGGCAACTATACTACCCACCCCATGTTCACCACCGGAGCCTCGGTGCTTCCACCGTCCACCCTCGTGCCCATCGACTGGCGCATCATCAGCCCTGGCTATTTCGCGACCATGAACATCCCGCTCCTGCGCGGCCGCGATTTCACCGACGCCGACAACTCCACGACCGCGGGCGTGCTTATCGTCAGCCAGTCCACCGCCAAAAAGTTCTGGGGGGACCTTGATCCCATCGGCCGCGTCCTGCATCCCTCCGCAGTGCCAAAGGAAGCGATCACCGTCATCGGTGTCGTCGGCGATGTCCGCGACACCGCGCTCAATCAGGAAACCCCGCAGCTCTACTACCCCATGGCCGCTCGCGTCGCCGGTCTCATGGATGTCGTCGTCCGCACCAGCGCCCCTCCCGACTCGGTTCTCCCCGCCGTCCGGCAAAAAATCCGCGAACTCGACCCCCAGCTGGCCTTAGCCAATATTCGCACCGAGGACGAATGGGTTTCGAACAGCGCCGCGCAGCCACGCCTCAACAGCGTTCTGCTGGGTGTCTTCGCCGCGGTGGCCCTGCTCATCGCCTCCATCGGCATCTATGGAGTCCTCGCCTACTCCGTCACCCAGCGCACCAGCGAGATCGGCGTTCGCATGGCTCTTGGCGCCACTCGCCCCCATGTCCTCCGCCTCATCGTCAGGGAAGGTCTTGTCGTCTCTGGTGTCGGAATTGGCATAGGGCTGATGGGCGCCCTGGCGCTGGGCCGCGTGCTCGCCAGCCTCGTCTTCGGCATCCAGGTGCACGATCCCTCTACCTTCGCAGTCGCCGCTGTCACTCTCACGCTGGTTGCAATGGCCGCTTCCATCGTTCCGGCGCTCCGTGCCTCGCGCGTCGATCCCATGGTGGCTCTCCGCCACGACTAAAGCCTTAAAAAGCAAAAAGGCCGAAGCGCTCGTCCCTGCTCTCAGGACGTTCGCTTCGGCCGATCCGGATTAGCGGCTTAGGCCGTGACTTCGATGCCCATCGACCGGGCTGTGCCCTTGATGGACTTAACAGCGGCTTCGACGGAAGCGGCGTTGAGGTCGGGCATCTTCTGCTTCGCGATCTCGATCACCTGCGCTTCGCTGACGGTACCGACCTTGGTCTTGTTGGGAACGCCCGAGCCCTTGGCCAGATTGGCGGCCTTCTTCAGCAGGACCGCCGCCGGAGGCGTCTTGGTAATGAAGGTAAAGGTGCGGTCTGTGTAGACGGTGATGACGACCGGAATGATGAGTCCAGCCATCTCCTTGTTCTGCGTGCGAGCGTTGAACTGCTTGCAGAACTCCATGATGTTGACCTGAGCCTGGCCGAGGGCGGGGCCCACGGGCGGCGCCGGAGTGGCCTTGCCGGCTTCGATCTGGAGTTTGACCTGAGTTGCAATCTTCTTCGTCGGTGCTGCCATTTTCCAAAACCTCTCAGCTGCTGGCTACCAGTTTTTAGCTGTTAGCTCAAAGTTGCTACTGCAAAAATCAGGCGCCGTGGGCAGGGCATAGCCAGCAGCCAAAAGCTGATAGCTAACCGGAGCTCCTAGGCGATCTTCTCGACCTTGCCAAAATCAAGTTCGACCGGAGTCGAACGGCCGAAGATCGTAACCATCACCTTAAGCGTCTCGCGATCCTCGTTCACCTCATCGACCACGCCATTGAAGTTGGCGAACGGCCCCTCGGTAATGCGGACCGATTCG
>DASZYN010000276.1:0-5256 GCA_035545435.1 Acidobacteriaceae bacterium
ACGGCAGAGGGTTTGTGAACCCGCCAGGGATCGAAATCGCGACCCCGGTGCCCTTCTCCCACGCCTCAGATTCAGGTGGTCAACGCCTTCTCGCCGATCCCTTCTGCCCCAAACACCCGCTTGTACCGTTCGATCTCCGCCGCCGGCCCCAGCGCTTTTGCCCAGTTGTCCGATAGCTTCACGGCCGGTCGCCCCTCCGCATCGTGCAACTTGCACACCAGCCGTGGCGGATCGAACCCCTTCCCGCCCTGCGGATTGCAATCCCGAAAATCGTTCGTCAGCAGCGTCCCCCACCCCGCGCTGAAACGGATTCTTCCCTCCGGAATCCATCTCCTGCTGTCCAGAAAATCCGAGGCTCGCCGAAATTCCTCCCGCCCCACGCCCTCCTGAATCCGCCCCGCAAACGTCGCATGCAGCTGCAGAATTTCATCCACGTCCAGCGAATCCGACGCGATAAACAGCTTCTTCCGCGGATCCCGGCCCCTCTCTTCCAGCCAGGCGATATATTCCTCGCCCGCCACAAATGGATCCTTGCTGTCCGCCCTCTGCCCCGTCCAGTTCGCCACCCACTCCGGCGCATGACGCAGAAACTGCGTCGTCCCAAACGTATCCGGCAACAGGATCAGTAGTTCCCCGCCATAGCTCTGCTGCCACAATTCAAGGATCCGGTACTGCGACGATTGCAGCTCCTCATCGTCTCTTGCCATCGCCGCCAGCGCCATCGGCAGCTCGTGGGCATTCGTCCCGATCGCCTCCACATCGTGCTTGTAAGCCAGATACGTGTTCGATGTCCCGCGGAAGCTCTCCCCCAGCACATCCCGCATCGCCGTCACCACATATTCCTGCCACAGAAAACTGTGCCGCCGCCGCGTCCCAAAGTCGCTCACATGCAGATCCGGCACACCGCACAGCCGCTCCATCTTGTCCCACAGCCTGGCCTTCGCCCGCGCATACAAAATATCCAGCTCCAGCTCGCTCAGCTGCTTCAGGTGCGCCCGCGTACTCAGCTCGCTCATGATCGCCAGCGAGTAAATCTCCCACAGCGTTGCCTCCGGCCACGCTCCATGGAACGCCAGCGAAAAACGCCCGTCCTCCGCCCTTAGCTCATACTCCGACAACCGAAACCCATGCTCCAGCCAGTCCAGAAAATCCGGCTCGAAGATTCCGCGCTTGCCGTAAAACGTATTCCCCGCCAGCCAGATGATCTCCGACTTGTGAAAGCGCAGCTTCTTCACCTGCTCCAGCTGCGCCCGCAACTCCTCTTTCCGGATCAGGCTGGCATACCTCTGATCCGCAGACCGGTCGATCAGCGTGAACGTGACCGGCGTCTGCCGAAAATGCTTCCAGATAAACTGCAGCATCAGCAGCTTGTAAAAATCCGTATCCAGCAGCGACCGGACGATCGGATCCAGTTCCCAGTTATGATCGTGCGCCCGCCGGGCAAGATTGATGATCACAGCACCACGATATCAACCCGCCCCTGAGCATGATCCCCCTCACGGAACCCCTTTGTCCCTTGTGCCTTCATCCACCGCGCTTCCAAAAAACGAAAAACCCGGCCATCCCGAATGCCAGGTTCACCCCACAGCAAGCAGAAGACGCCTTCGCTTTCTGTTCTTTCAATCACCATTGCACCCGACTCCACACGAAGGTACCGCTCCAACCATCGCTGGCCCCATTTTGGGACTCGACCCGAGCCCCCCAAAAATCCCGAACGCCAGGTTCACCCCACAGCAAGCAGAAGACACCTTCGCAGCAAAATCATCACGGAAAAAGCGCCCCATCCGCGTACGAAGGTAACCCTTGCCGCGGCCGTTGATCCGTTTCGGGAATGATCCCGCCTGTACGGAAAGCCTGCCACCCAGGCTCCTCTTCGGTCCACAAGTCTTTTAGCGGAAATTGCATCCGCATTTTCCGATCCGGCCGCAAACGGTCCCCAGGTGAATTCCACAATGGAGGATTCAATGAGCCCGCGCAGCCTGAGCGGCTCCCTGCAGGGCTCCTCGGCGTCCCGGTGTGTGCAGCAATGCGGTCTTGAACGCCGCGGACGCCGCAGCATAGTTGCCTTGCTCAAGGAATAACTCCCCCAACAATTCCCGAGCGGGAATGATCGGGCCGGGCGTCACCGGAAGCTTCTCGATTCCATCCTCATCGTCCGCCGCGCTGCCCAGAATCGCACCAGCCCGCTCGGGTTGGTGCGCAGCCTGAGCTGACCAGGCCGCAACTTCCCGCTCCATGATGTTGACCTGTGTCGCCCAGTACCCATTGCCCGATCCCCGAAGTCTCCCCTCGAGGTCGCGCAGCCGCTCGGATTCCCTGTCCGCTTCCCGGACCTGCCCGCTGCGCGCAAAGCCAAGCCCGCGCGCCCAAACTGCGATGGCCACAACGTGAGGCTGAGCCGGCTCCGGAGGATCGACGATCTTCTCCGCGTCGCTCCACTGCTGCCGTTCCACGATGGAGCGAATCGGCATGGCTGTCGCCGCATATCCGACTTTGAAGTCCCCGATCTTCAGGTTCTGCATTTCCCTCAGTTGCTCGATCACCTCGGCCGCCTCCCGGTCGCGCCCGCTTTGCAGACAGGCATACACCAGGTAGTCCATCGCGTGAAGTTCCTCACCCGTATCGCCGTCGAGATGCGCTGCATTTCTCGCGGCCATGTTGGACGCGATCGAGTCATCCCACAGACCCAGCCGCGTAAAGATGTGCGATGGCATATGCAGCGCATGCGGAGCCGAAGGCGCGATGTTCGCATACGCCCTGGCTGCGCCTAGTCCTCGCGTCGCCAGCTCCGAATTATCGCAGGCATGAATCAGGTAGTGAGCGATTCCCGGGTGATTCGGAAATTTCACAAACAGCGGCTCCAGCACGTCCAGCGCCTGCTTCTGCTTTCCATGTTCCCTATCCGATGGAGAAGCATTGGAGATCAGCGCCAGCGCGTAAAACACCTGCGCCTCAACATCCTTACCGTCCGACGCCGCAAGATCGCGCATGGCCGCCTCATAGTTCAGCGCTCGCGTTTTGTACGGAACCGTGCCGGCATCGCTAAAGATCAAACTGAGCGCATGAATATAGCCGCGCTCGCGCCCGGAAGTTTCTTTGAGCCCCGCGGCCAGCCCAATTTCCTTCAGCCCGATGGAACTGTCGGCGGGCGACGGAGGCAGATCCCATAACTGGTGAAAGTGCGTCATCGCGATCCCCCAATGGGCCATCGCGCAGCTGGAGTCCTGGTCCGCCACCCTTCGGAACGCCTCCTCTGCACCTTTGTAGGCGAAGGAATGGAGCAGCGCGATCCCGCGGTTGAATTCCGCCTGAACCGCACCGCTGCACGAAGTCGCGAACGACACCGAGCCCAGCTTCTCGGACACGCGCCCTGCCAATTCGTCCTGGGCAATCGAGAGCGACGGCAGCAGGCAGGCAAGAAGCAGGACCAGTCGCATCATCTCCGTCTCCGTTCACTTCCATGATCGTCCGGCCCCAAATTCTACGACGAACAGCCCCCCTGGTCGAGGTTTTGACTCGGAGGGCATTTGCGCGCCGCACGAACGGGGTTTGTCGATCGCACCCCCCTCGCCAATGCACAAGCCCCGGTGGTAGTGTTCTCCGGTGCAAAATCCGGCGCGCCCCGGCCCCGGCGAAACGGCGTCCCCATCGACCCCACCTCCTTCGCCCCCGCCAGTTCGCGACCCGCTGCACATGAGGTTCTGCCATGGCCACCATCGCAATCGATCCCCGTATCAGCGGCGTCACCGCTGACTTCGTCTCTCAGCGCCACCAGATGTACATCGACGGCCGCTTCGTCCAGTCCGCCTCCGGCAAAAATTTTCCCGTCTTCAATCCCGCCACCGGCGAAGTCGTCACTGAAGTCCCCGAAGCCGAAGCCGAGGACGTCAACCGCGCCGTCCTCGCCGCCCGCCGCGCCTTCGACGACGGCCCCTGGCCCCGCATGTCGCCCTCCGAGCGCGGCCGCATGATCTGGAAGCTCGCCGACCTCCTCGAACAGCATCTCGAAGAATTCGCCGAGATCGAGTCCCTCGACAACGGCAAGCCCCGCAGCATCGCCCGCGTCGCGGATGTCCCTCTCGCCGTCGACATGTTCCGCTACATGGCCGGCTGGGCTACCAAAATCGGCGGCACCACCCTTCCACTCTCCGCCGGCCACGACTTCCACTCTTACACCCTCCGCGAACCCATCGGCGTCGTCGCGCAAATCATCCCGTGGAACTTCCCCCTCCTCATGGCCGCCTGGAAGCTCGCTCCCGCGCTCGCCTGCGGCTGCACCATCGTCCTCAAACTCGCCGAGCAGACCCCCCTCTCCGGCCTCCGCCTCGCCCAGCTCATCGACGAGGCCGGATTCCCGCCCGCAGTCGTCAACATCCTCACCGGCTATGGCGAAGGCGCCGGCGCTCCTCTCGCCGCGCACGACCTCGTCGACAAGGTCGCCTTCACCGGCTCCACCGAAGTCGGCAAGCTCATCGTCCACGCCGCCACCGGTAATCTGAAAAAAGTCTCGCTCGAACTCGGCGGCAAGTCTCCCGCCATCGTCTTCCCCGACGCCCCCATCGACCAGGCCGTCTCCGGCACCGCCAGCGCCATCTTCTTCAACCATGGCCAGTGCTGCTGCGCCGGATCCCGCCTCTATATCCACGAGAAAGTCTTCGACCGCGTCGTCGAAGGCGTCAGCCAGGTCGCCTCCGACATCAAGCTCGCCCCCGGCCTCGACCCCTCCTGCCAGATGGGTCCCCTCGTCAGCGACGAGCAATACCGCAAGGTCGTCAGCTATATCGAATCAGGAGTGAACGAAGGCGCGAAGATCGCCGCCGGCGGCCCCGTTTCCGGCTTCGATCGCGGCTACTTCGTCCGCCCCACGGTGCTCACCAACACCAACCCGCGCATGAAAGTCGTCCAGGAAGAGATCTTCGGCCCCGTCGTCTGCGCCGTCCCCTTCTCCGACAAAGATGTCGACGCCATCATCAAACGCGCCAACGACACCGTGTACGGCCTCGCGGCATCGGTCTGGACGCAGAACCTCTCGCTCGCCCACAAGGTCGCTCGCGGCCTCCGGGCCGGTACCGTCTGGGTCAACTGCCACAACGTCTTCGACGCCTCCCTCCCCTTCGGCGGATACAAGCAATCCGGCTGGGGCCGCGAGATGGGCGAAGAAGTCCTCCACAACTACACCGAGATCAAAGCCGTCACCGTAGCCCTCTGATCCCGCGAAACCCGGGGACCAGGCGTCCCATCGCCTGGCCCCCCTTG
>DASZYN010000277.1:0-2029 GCA_035545435.1 Acidobacteriaceae bacterium
ACTCGTCTTGGAGCCATGGATTTTCTGGAAAAGCCGCTCTCGACCGACAAGCTGCTACTGACGGTCGAGAACGCCCTGCGTCTCAAGCGGCTCGAGGCAGAGAACCTGGACCTGCGCCGTCGGGTAGGAAAGCACGAGCTCGTATGGGCCGGCGATGCGATGCGGCGGGTGATGGCGCAGATCGATCGCGTCGCGCACAGCGAGTCGCGGGTGTGCATCTACGGCGAGACGGGCACGGGTAAAGAGCTGGTCGCACGCACCTTGCACGAGCGGAGCTCCCGGGCCACGGGGCCCTTTGTCACACTGAACTGCGCGGCCATTCCGGCCGAGCTCATCGAGAGTGAGTTGTTCGGGCACGAGAAGGGATCTTTCACCGGCGCGACGCAGCGGCATGCGGGGAAATTTGAGCAGGCGCATCGCGGGACGCTCTTCCTGGATGAAATCGGCGACATGCCGCTGGCGATGCAGACGCGCCTGCTGCGCGTGCTGGAAGAGTCCGAGGTGGAGCGAATCGGCGGCGACAAGCCGGTCGCGGTCGATGTGCGCGTTGTGGTGGCGACGCACCGCAATCTTGAAGCAATGGTTGACGCGGGGAGCTTTCGGCGCGATTTGTATCACCGTGTCGTGGTCTTTCCCATCACCCTGCCACCGTTGCGGGATCGGGTGGAAGATATTCCGGCGCTGGTGGAGTATTTTGCTCGTCAGGTCAGTGCGCAGAACGGGTGGAAGCCACTACCATTCGCTGCGGAAGCGATTGTCGCTCTTCGGGAGTATGCCTGGCCGGGCAATATTCGCGAATTGCGCAACACAGTTGAACGCTTGCTGCTGCTGGCCGGCGACAGCGTGGACGCATCAACGGTAGAGATGGCCTTGCCTCATCGGTCCTCCAGCGTGGCAAGAGGCGAAGTCCCGGGCAACTCCGGGATGGGCCCCCTCGCGGCGCGAGTTGCGGAGTTTGAGCGGGCGACGTTGCTGGCGGAACTGGAGCGGAGCGGCGGACACGTCACGAACGCGGCGAAAGCGCTCGGGCTGGAGCGAAGCCACTTCTACAAGAAGTGCCAGCAGTTGGCGATTGATGTGAAGGCAGAGCGCGCCTGACGCACTGATATTTGCAGCAATTTGGGAGAGCGGTTTAGCCTGGGGCGGCTCTATTGCACGCCGGTGGCCAGCAACGTCGTGCTGGTGTGACGACGTCCTGCCGTCAGACGCGGAGGCGGAGGCGGTGCATAGCTCCGATAAACTGTGATGTGGAAGCAGGCCTGGTAGAACTCCTCTTCCACGTCGATTTTGCCTGAGGTTTGCAGCGGCAGCAGCCAGGCACGCAGCCACGAAATCTCAGAGAGGCTTAGCCCCTTCTTGCCGATGTCGACAGCGGCCCCGGTCAGATGCGGAGAAGCTGTATCGCCCTCGGCCGGCGCGGCATTGCCGTTCACTGCGATCAGCGCCCGCTGGAAATCCACCGTACGCACGGCTGAGTTGACCTGCAGCGAGCGGTGGAAACGCGCAGAGTGGGCGCGTGCGAGATTCGTCAGGAAGCGCGCGGTCCAGGGACGGCAATAGCGCCGATTAGCCGGGAGATCGGGATTAACACGCAGCGCAGCGCTGGCCGGAAGCGGCACGATTTCGCGAGACATTTCGAGCTGCTCCAGCTGTGCGTCGTCTTCAATACGGACCAGGCCCTCGGCATCGTTGCGCCGGTTCTGCCGCATCAGCGATTCCAGCGACCCGCGCAGCGGCGGAACAACGCGAATGCGGCGCATAGCCGGGATTCTTGCTCGTGGGATCTGCGAATGCGTTGAAAGGGCCGCCTGCCGCTCGCCGGCGTGCAGGGTCACGGCCGCTGCTTTCCTGGTATGCCGGGAGGGATGGCTCGACGCCCGGCAGTTGACCGCGGCCGCACTGGCCAGAACCGTGTGAGAGGCATGCCCCGCAACAGTGCCGCAGTGCGACGAGGCACTCCGGTGACGGACGTGGTGACGGTGAGGCGTCGGAGCGGTGGCAACTGTCCTGGCTGCCAAACAGGGGAGCG
>DASZYN010000278.1:0-3458 GCA_035545435.1 Acidobacteriaceae bacterium
ACGACGCGAGCGACGTTGCCGTCCAGGATCAGCAGATTGCCGCCGGAGTCGAAAACCATGCCGCCGGGCTGGTGGACACTGGTGGTGTTGATCCAGGTTGCGGTGCTGCCGGTGATTTTGGCGATGGAGTTGGCGGTTTCATCGCCAACGAAGATGTTTCCCGCCGCGTCGGAAGCGATCCCCCAGGGCTTTTGCCAGCCGGAGGGAGAGGGTCCGGAAATGAGAGACGCGCTGGCGGTATAGGAATGAGTCGCGGTGTTATACGGCACTTTGTAGACTTTCCCCGTACCCCAGGCAGCGACCCACACGTTGCGGCTGGGATCGACGGCGACATTTCTCAGGCAGTACATAATCCCCGAGCAACCGTAGCCGCCGGAAGGGGTCGGTAGAGCGACGGGAGCGCTGTAGACGCCCGGGCTGATGCGCTGCATTTCGTAGACGTTCCAAACGGAGTGGTCTGGCGTGGCCGCGATGAACAAGTTGCCGCTCGCGTCTGTGGTGATGCCTTCTGCAGCTGCGAAGTGCGAAGAGTCGAACACAGTGGTGCTGCCGCTGAAGGAGGCGGTTTGCGCATGGATGGATGCGGTGAGAACCCACAGAAGAGCGAGCAGAGCCAGAGTGGAAATGCTCGCGGACCCCGTTCGCGGACAAAGGAAACGAATGAGGTTCGCCGTCCAGTCGGGGGTCTGGTGCCCGGAGTTGTGAGTCATCGAGAGATCCTGGTGAAGGCAGTGGAACAAGTTGAAACTTCGACCCGGAACGGCGGGGAAAAGCGGATCGAACAGGAGCTTTAATACAGGGACTGCAAGGTACTTTGAAGGGATTCTACGGGGCCAATCTGCTGGTGAAATCCCCAAATGGATTCGGCATCGGCAAACTCTGGGAACCTGGGGTAACCACTTGCCATCTGCTGCAATATGTGTGAGATACGATAGGCACCAGGGTGGAAATCCGGTGAGCCTGTCGATTTCGGACGAGATGGTCGGGAACCCCGATGCGGGGGCCTTTGGGTGTCGCGTTTGGAACATCGTATGAAGCCAGCAGAACTGAGGGCAAGAATTCTGAGAGCGCAGCCGCCTCTGGGTGGGCAAACGGTCCACGTGTGGCGCACCGCGCTTTCAACGATTACTCCGTTGGCGGACGACATGAGGGCGCTGCTGTCTGCCGACGAACATGATCGCGCGGACAGATTTCGGTTTCCGGAGCATCGCAATGCGTTTATCGCGGGGCGCGCTGTGTTGCGGATGGTTTTGGGCAGCTATTGCGGATGCGCGCCGGAGAAACTGCACTTCAGCTATGGCGAACAACAGAAACCCGGGGTCGATGAAATCGAGAGTCCCCTGGCGCGGACAGTTTCCTTCAATCTTTCGCATTCGGCCGACGAACTGCAGATCGCGGTCGCAGCGCAGGGAGCGTTGGGAATCGATGTTGAGGATCCAGGGCGGGAATTCGATGTCGACGCTCTAATTGCGGATTGCCTGATGGAGGACGAGGCGCGAGCGCTGACCCATCTGAGCTCCGAGCAGCGGAAGACCGCGTTCATCCGCTATTGGGTCCACAAGGAAGCTTTCCTGAAGTGTGTGGGGACGGGATTCTCGGTGTCGCCCAAAGAGATTCACGTTGCTTTCGACGGCGGGCGATCAGAGATGCGGTGCTCGAATTTGATGGCGAACAATGTTCTGTTCGGCCGCAATTTGCACTGTGCGCCCGGACATCTGGCAGCGATCGCGACGGCCGAGCGAGAATACGAGCTTCTGTCCATCGTTTTGTGAAGCGGTTTGAAGGCGGAACCTGCTACGCGAATCGCATCAAAATTCGAACACTTCGCGTTTGTCGTCGGAGGGTGCGGGCTGTGCAACCTGCTCGACCGGTGTCTTCTCCTCAGCTCGCGAACAGACGAGAGCGGCGATTCCTTCGGGGGTTCGCTCCTCAAAGACATCGCGCAGTGAGAGTGTGACGCCCAGACGATCGCGGATGCGGGCGATCATCATGGTGCCCATGAGCGAGTGGCCACCCAAAGTGAAAAAATTGTCGGAGGGGCTGATGGAGTCAACGCCCAGCAAGTCCTTCCAAATCTCGATAATGACTTTTAGTTCCCTGCCCTGGGCGTCTGCGGCAACGTGGTCGTCGTACCTCGGCGCGATTGGTGCGAATGCATGAGCCGCAGTTGACAGGCGATCGAAATCCATCGCGCTGACAAGAATCTGCGATCCGCGCCATTGCGTCAGGGCACGATGGATGACCTCTATCCCTTCGGAGTTGGTCAGGGCGCTGCGCATTCTTTCCTCGTAGTACGACTCCAGGCCTACCGGCACATGGGTGTCCGCCAGCATGCCGACCTCACGCCAGCCGTCGAATCCGATGGCGATCGCGGGAACATGGAGCGCGCTGCGGCAGTATTCCGCGAAGGCGTTCTGAAAAGCGTTTGCAGCTGCATAAGCGCTTTGCGATGCGGCCGGAACGGAGGCGCTGATTGATGAGCAGAACAACAGAAAGTCAATCCTGCTGCCCTGGAGCAATTCGGCGATCACGCGTGACCCGTCAATCTTTGGCCTGCGAATCTGACGGGCCTCATCGAGAGGCTGGAGCAGGAGTCTGTTTCCACCCGGAACACCAGCGGCGTGAATGACGCCGTTCAGCGGACCGAACTGTTGCTGGGTTTGTTCGAGAACGAGCCGCATCGCATCACGGTCGGCAACGTCTGCGGCCTGGAAGAGTACCTCTCCGCCCGCTTGCTCAAGGTCCTGGAGTCTTCGAATGCGACGGGATATGGGGTCGCCTTCTCCATGACTGAGAATCCAGGACTCCCAATCGTTATGATCCGGCACAGTAGTCCGGCCGACGAGCGTCACGCGGGCAGCATGATTCTGCAGCAGATGCTTCGCTACGACATAACCGATGCCACCTACGCCGCCGGTGATCAGGTAAACGCCGCCTCTCCGGAAGGGCGATTCAGACGATCCCTTCAGAAGAGCTGGGCTCCATCCCTTCTGCCATCGCACACCACCCCGGTATGCAATGGTGAGATTCGCGCCACTGGTGGAGAGCTCATCGAGTAGTTGTTGAACAACCGGCTGAAGATCGTGCTCGGGCAACTCTACGTCGATGCAGCGGCACTCAGAACTATCGAATTCTGCGGGAATGGTGCGAGCGAGACCATGCAGTTCCCCGCTCGCGGGATGAGTGAGGGGCTCTCCGCTAACGCTTTCGGCCGACGTGGTGATGAATTCGAACCTGCGAAGAAATCGCCGCCGAGCGCCCGCGGTCTGGAGGATTTGAAGGATCGTGTCATACGCCGAGTTCGCTGCGTCTCCGGCTCCGCTCAGGCATATCAGACCTTCAGGGTGCAGCCCGGCAGCGTCGATCCGTTCCCAAAGCAGGTTCAGATCGGCCGCACTGGACAAGTTCACAATGGCGTCTGCGTCCTGCCAGGCAAAGCGCTCGCCGGAGCGCACCGA
>DASZYN010000279.1:0-4424 GCA_035545435.1 Acidobacteriaceae bacterium
GTTGGTCACTTCCTGTTCCTGCCACGTATTAATGTCGGCGCGATGGTCCCAGCTCCAGGTGCCGTTCAGGTCGATGGGTACCGGCATACGGATCCGCTGCGGATCGACCAGAACGGGGCCGAATCGGAAGGTGGGCGAGAGTTTGCTCAGAGCTGCATCGGTCCAGTCGCGGCGCAGCCCAATCTCTTTGCGCGGCAGCAGACCGGCAGTTGCGTGGACTACCGAATGGGGTTCGAGCAGCAATGTGAGGTCGATAGTCTGGTTCGGGCGGATCATGACGATGCCGCTCGTATCGATATAAGGATGCGTTACCGGTGTTGTGCCCGTATCGGCGGCGAAATTCGTCAACTGGTCCGGCACAGAATTGATTGCGCCCAGGAAGCCGGTGCCAGGGCCAATCGCGCGGGCGAGGCCTGCGGCCGCGGCATCGGAACAGTACAGGCGGGTGTAGTCGTCGTTGACGAAATATCCGAAGAGCCCATCCTGCCAGTGCGCGAGGGCTCCAAGGCGCAATGGAACCAGGGTTGTATTCGCGAGGTCGGGCCGAATGGGTTCGCGCAGTTGCAGCGTGATGCGCGCGCGAATGATGGCCACGGGATGCCCCACGAGCAGAGCGAGGTGCTCGTCGCCGATGTGGCCGAAGGGATCGACGGTCCACAGGGTCGCATCAATGACACGAAGGATCGCCTGCAGCGCGTCATCGCGCTCGCCGGGAACTCCCGCGTCGGCAATGCTCCAGCGCACGAGCGCCTTTGCAATTTCTGCCGCGTGCGGGTTCGGAATTGCCGCGCCGGGATCGTGACCCGCGGTGGTTGGCTGGCCTGGCGCTTCTTCCCACATCACCGTCGCGTCATCCTGGGGACGAACAAAGCCGAGATTGGTACCGTCGGTGTCGAAGAACTCGAGCGCGCCGTCGAGATGGTTCGGCATCAGGTATCCGCAGACGGGACTGATCGGATTCCCGCCCTGGGGATCGCTGACGGCGCGCTGGCCTGAATCCTTTGCGTCAACAAATTCGAACAACAGGCGCGCAGGAGAAGTGAAGCGCGGCGGAAGAAGTGCCAGATCATCATGACCGTCAACGGCCATGGGATCGGATTTGATGATCTGCGCCGTCTGGAACTGCTGATTGGACTCGAGCAGATCGATAAACTGACCGAAGCCGTCGACCAGGCGCAGCGCGGTCACCCGCAAAAATCCGGCACGCCACGGAAAGAACGGGCTGGGATCGGGAGCACTCGACGGCGGTACCGTGCTTCCATCGCCGCGGTATCCGCCCCGCAATTGAGAGGTGAATCCGTCGAGCCCGCCTGTCAAAACATCCATGTCGGAGAGAGCCGAAGCAATGTCATCGAGCGGCAGGCGATCGACGGAGGGCACACCGGTCGACGCGCCACCCGCGCTCTGCGCTGCCTGGGTGCTGACAATCTTGCTAAACGCGTCCACGTGCTTTTGCGCGATGGTCGAGACGTACTTGATCAGAATTCCCGGCTGCCGAATGCCGCTCCCTCCGGCGCTGGCCGCTTGTTCGAGCGCCTTCGTAATCGCGCTGGCCACAATATTGTTCGCGCCCTGCGTGAGGATGGAACTGCCGGTGAAAGAGATGGGCGTACCTAAATTCACACCCTGGGGCGCGTAGTCGATTTCTCCCAGCGCCCAGTCGGCAGCGCCATTCGCTGAAGGAATGAACTCCACGCTCCAGTCGAGACGAATCGGATTCCACGGACGAGCGGGAAGATTGATCGCGATGGCCGACGGCAATCGTCCGCTGAAGCCCGACTTCGCGATGAGCGGTCCGTGATCTACCCGTGGATCACGCGTCGCATGC
Source organism: Acidobacteriaceae bacterium (assembly GCA_035545435.1). GTDB lineage: Bacteria > Acidobacteriota > Terriglobia > Terriglobales > Acidobacteriaceae > Palsa-343. The sequence continues at coordinate 1,829 of DASZYN010000279.1, forward strand.
CATACCGTTTGTTCCACCAGGAACGAACGAGCCAGGGCCGCTGTTTGCGTCGCGTTCAGATTTGCCGACGTGGCAAAGCTGCGTGCAGCGTGCAGCGAGCTGCCGGGATCAAGAACGGCAAGCTCGTTCAACAGGCCGGTGCATTCACCTGGAACGCTGCCGTTTTCAATCCCTCGCTCCAGCAGATCGGCGCCGCGCGCGTAAGGCCGCTGCGGAGTAAGGCCAGGAATGTTGACAGTCGGCGAACTGAGTTCGTCGGCATAGTCATTCGTGAGCCTGCAGTACAGCATGCCGTCTTTGGACTGGGCCCCCAGTTTGTGTTTGAACGATGCCTTGCCGCCCGCGATCAGCAGGCAGGGATCAGAGGGATGGAAGAGCCGGGGACCGGTTCTCTGGACCGTGATCCATTTTCCAGGCTGCGGCTCCGGGATCGGATGGTTCAGCCCGATCTGGTTGATGGCCGATGCCAGTCCACCCTTGAGCAGAAGTGATTCTTGCTGTATCTGGCGTGATCCGGCGGTGGCCGGCGTGAGAACCGATTTTGTCACAGCACCGAGCGGATTCACGACGCCGTATCCAAAAGGACCCTTCGTGGCTGCGTCCTTGTAGCGCGAGAACGTACCCGTTCCCGGCTTCGGTGGATGCGCCGGCGGAGCCTGATTCACGGATGTGGGCGGCTGCCAGATCGTTTCGGTGTAGGGCTCACCTGGGACAGACCCAAACTGACGCCCATGCAGAAGGGAATCGACTTTCGCGGGACCGTCTGCATCATTGAGCACGGTCAGCGCGTTGAGTTGAAACGCTTCCAGAATCCGCGTTTCATCCGGACGATTATTTCCCGTCGCAACCAGACGCGCCATGGCCTCGGTGACGGTGTTCCCCATAGCAACGCGAATACCCGCAGGATCCGGCGGGCCGCCCGGTTCCTCCTGTCCGATGGAGGGATCCAGCGTCTTTGGGTTCCACACACCAGTGGGATTGCCTTCCCATCCGATGCCTGGCCATCCGATACCAACCACGGCGCCGTGCAACAGGCACATCTGCGGCCACCACGATCCATCGGTGGTGTAGGTGCCGCTGGTGGGATCGAAGCCAACCAACCCGCCAGCCGGAGTATCGCTGCTTGACGCAAAGTTGTTGAGCTGAACGCTGGTTCGAATCCGATTCACCGGCAGCCCGACCATGCGTGCGGTCAGCACCGAATCGCTCGATGAGGATTTGGGCTGCTTGAGATCGATATCCGGCAAAGCCCAGCCCAGCTTCTGCATCGCCGCATTGAACTGCGATAGCGAAGCGACATTGGCCGGCCCTAGCGGATCGAGTTGCGGATCGGAGTACCAGCCGCAGACAAGATAGGCAAGCGGACCTTCTTTGACGCCCGACAGATCGTCGTACATCGCCAGGCGATTCTCGGTATTGTCGAAATATCCGGCCCAGGAAATATCCCCCCATCCGAGTGCAGTGAGCGGCTTCTGCAAACCCTCAGGCGGTGTGCCCGGATCCCTCCAGCCGTCGAGGTCGTGACGGATGGCATCCTTATCGTGCGCCTGGAGAATCCATCCTTTGACGGCTCGCCGATCCGGATGCGTTGTGGACGGCGAAAGGCGCACCACCAGCCATCGATCCGGCACAGCCGGGAAAACAGCTGCGGCGTTGCTGGTGTCGGCGGATGCATCCGCGTTCGGAGTCTGCGTGCCTTTCGTAAGCGCGTCCGGCAACGCCCAGTGCAGATAAACACCCTTCGGACGAGCGCCGGAGTCCAGTGCAAACGGCTTCGGCAAAAGAGATTCCGTCGGTACTGCATCGCCGCTTTCGGGAGTCTGCTTCAACGAGGTGTCGGCCCACTGTCCGCCCTCCTGGCGAACCACGAGCGCTTCCACCAGGACCGGAACCAGAACCCGCGGATCGCGCGGCAGATCCGGATTCCACGTGGCAATCAGGCGGTCAGTAATGCCATGGGCCGCGGCGAGCGCGATGTTGATGTGCGAAGGACTGCTCATGGTGTCACCAGCTTCTTTACTTCGAGCTTCAGCTGCGGCGTCTCGACGCTGGCGGCAATCGCAGTGAAGTAGTTGAATCGGCCGTCGCCGGAGTGCAGCAGGTCGCCGCCCGCGCCCTGAAACCGTTGCCGCCAGGGCGGATTGAGCACGGAAATAGCAAAACTGGCGGCGCCGGTTCCAGCCGGCCAGCCGTTGGCCGGAGCCGGATTGCCTTCCTTCTGGTGGACGAGTGCCTGCAAAGCCGCGACATCGATGACGCGCCTTGCGTTATTCCGCAGAGGAACCGGGATGGGATTCACGGTGGTCTGCGCGACTCCCGTGGCGTCGCGGGCCGGAATGGTGAGCGTCTCGGAAACGGCAAACTGCACGCCATGATGCGGCTCTTCGCACCACACGAGTTTGGGAATTCCCTGAAAGAGCGCGACGAGAATACTGGGCGAGAGCCGCTCCAGGCGCAAAAGGGGAAGCATCTGATTCGCCGGAATCTGACTCACGTCTTTGCCGTGCTCGATGATTGTGTTGAATGCGCGGACATCCATGTGGGGCCATCCGCTCACGGCTGCCGAACGCAACAGGAAGCCAGTCACGATGTCCGC
>DASZYN010000280.1:0-1666 GCA_035545435.1 Acidobacteriaceae bacterium
GACGTGCTGCGAGATCGACAGCACGTTGCCGTCGGGATCTTTGAACCAGGCGACCTTGTCTCCGTTGGGAAATGTGCAGATGCCATCGGCATCCTGACCCATGTTCGGGTAATGCTCGAAGGCGATGCCTCTTTGCGCCAGTTGTTTCAGGGTTGAGGCGATGTCCCTCGACTCCCAGCCGAGGACGGTGGCTTGTGCGGGCGTAAAACTTTTCGTTTTCGCAATCCGCAGCATCACGCCGCTCATGTCGAAGACCAGGGCAAAGCCGTCGTCGCGCAGGAACCGTAGACCGAGCTTGTCGCGATAGAAGGCGATGGCCGCGTCAGGATTCTGCGTCATTAGAAACGTGACGACGCTGTCCATGGAGACCTCCGCGTGCAGAACATCGTACACGCTGGACGTGAACCCGCAACAGCGCATCGGGGCGGAGTTTTGTCCCGCCTTTTCCTCAAACGGCCGTCGCGATCCTCGGAGGGCTGCTGTTGCGCGAACGCCTAAAATAGAAGCTGAACATGCCGGAATTTACCCATCTGCATCTGCATACGGACTACTCGCTGCTGGACGGCGCCTGCGACGTGGAGAAGCTCGTGCAGCGTGTTGCCAGCATCGGGCAGAAGTCGGTCGCGATCACCGATCACGGCAATATCTACGGCGCGGTGCATTTCTTCGACGCGGCGAAGAAGCATGGAGTACACCCGATTCTGGGATGCGAGCTGTACGTGTGCAAGAAGGAGGATCACCGCGAGGATCCGCAGGGCGACGATTACAACCACCTGCTGGTGCTGGCGGAGAACGAAGAGGGGTATCGGAATCTCGTTCGCATCACGTCGGAGGCGTCGCTGCACGGTTTCTACCGGAAGCCGCGGATCAGCAAGAAGTACCTGGCTGAGCATGCGAAGGGGCTGATTGGATTCTCTGGCTGTCTGGCGGGGGAGTTGTGCGAGAACCTGATGGCCGACAAGTACGACGCGGCGAAGGCGACGGCGGCTCAGTACCAGGACATCTTTGGCAAGGGAAACTTTTTTCTGGAGATTCAGGACCAGGGGCTGGAGCTGGAGAAGAAGATTCAGGCGGATCTGTTCCGGCTGGAGAAGGAATTGGAGATTCCGCTGGTGGCCACGAACGACAGCCACTATTTGTGCGAAGACGACGCGCACGCGCACGAGGTGCTGCTGTGCGTGCAGACCCTGGCGTCGATCAACGATCCGAAGCGGTTCAAGTTTGACTCCGATCAGTTCTATGTGAAGTCGGCAGCGGAGATGGAGCGGCTGTTCAAACATGCTCCCGAAGTCGTGAAGCGGACGATGGAGTTCGCCGAGCGCTGCCATCTGAAGCTGAATAAGGTCGACAATCCGTTTCCGGAGTTCACGGTTCCACCGGGACACACGATCGACAGCTATTTTGAGGAAGTTTGCCGCCAGGGACTCAAGAAGCGCCTGGAGACGGCGGTGCGTGAGTTGTCGGCCCGCGGGGTTCTGCGCACCTCGGTAGCCGAGTACCAGAGCCGGCTGGATTTCGAGATCGGCATCATTAAGCAGATGCAGTACTCGGGGTATTTCCTGATCGTGTGGGACTTCATCAAGTACGCACGCGACCATGGAATTCCCGTTGGCCCCGGCCGCGGCTCGGCGACCGGCTCGCTGGTGGCCTATGCGATGGAGATCAC
>DASZYN010000281.1:0-5320 GCA_035545435.1 Acidobacteriaceae bacterium
GAGAGCCAATGAGCACTGACATGAATGTCGTCCACGAAATGGCCAGCAAGGAATACGAGTGGGGCTTCGTCACCCAGATCGAAGAAGACCGGATTCCCAAGGGCCTCAACGAGGACGTCATCCGCCTCATCTCCACCAAGAAGAACGAGCCGGAGTTCATGCTCGAATGGCGCCTGAACGCTTATCGCTACTGGGCTAGCCAGGAGAAGGCGAACGCCGAGCCGCAATGGGCGAACGTTACCTTTCCGCCCATCAATTATCAGGACATTGCCTACTACTCCGCCCCCAAACAGAAAAAGCAGCTGACCAGCCTGGACGAAGTCGACCCTGAGATTCTCCGTACCTACGAGAAGCTCGGCATTCCCCTCGCCGAACAAAAGCTCCTCGCCAACGTCGCCGTCGATGCCGTGTTCGACTCGGTGAGCGTCGCCACCACGTTCAAGGCCAAGCTGGCCGAGGTCGGTGTCATCTTCTGCTCGTTCTCTGAGGCCGTGAAGAACCATCCCGACCTCGTGAAGAAGTACCTCGGCTCCGTCGTGCCTCACACCGACAACTTCTATGCGGCCCTCAACGCCGCCGTCTTCAGCGACGGTTCCTTCGTGTATGTGCCGAAGGGCGTCCGCTGCCCCATGGAGCTCTCCACCTACTTCCGCATCAACGCAGCCGAGACCGGTCAGTTCGAGCGCACGCTGATCGTGGCCGAAGAGGGCGCCTACGTGAGCTATCTGGAAGGCTGCACGGCGCCCATGCGCGACGAGAATCAGCTCCACGCCGCAGTGGTCGAACTGGTGGCCCTCGACAACGCCCAAATTCGCTATTCCACCGTCCAGAACTGGTATCCCGGCGACAAGAACGGTAAGGGCGGGATCTACAACTTCGTCACCAAGCGCGGCAAGTGTCTCGGCCGCAATTCCAAGATTTCCTGGACCCAGGTCGAGACCGGTTCAGCTATCACCTGGAAATATCCCTCCTGCATCCTGCAGGGCGACAACTCCGTCGGCGAGTTCTATTCCGTCGCGCTCACGAACAACTATCAGCAGGCTGACACCGGCACCAAGATGATCCACCTTGGCAAAAACACCAGGAGCACGATCGTATCGAAGGGCATCAGCGCCGGGCACGGACAGAACACCTACCGCGGCATGGTGAAGATCATGAAGGGCGCCGAAGGCGCGCGCAATTACACGCAGTGCGATTCGCTGCTCATTGGCGACAAGTGCGGAGCGCACACCTTCCCCTACATCGAGGTGAAAAACTCCTCGGCGCGGATGGAGCACGAAGCGGCAACGTCCAAGATCGGTGAAGACCAGCTCTTCTACCTGCAGCAGCGCGGCCTCAAGACCGAAGACGCTGTCTCGATGATCGTCAACGGCTTCTGTAAGCAGGTCTTCAAAGAGCTGCCAATGGAATTCGCAGTCGAGGCCCAGAAGCTGCTGGCCGTCAGCCTCGAAGGCAGCGTCGGATAGTAGGTTTGTGCACGATTCATCGCGTGCCCCATATCTCCCTCCTTTTTTGCAGATGTGGGACGGCAGAATGCAGGTGAATGCAACAGCGCTTTTGTAACAGGGCACGACTTCAGTCGTGCCGAAGCAGGGATTCAAACTCGCGGCGGCTTCAGCGCCGCGAAAACGGTAGAAGCCCCGGGCTTTAGCCCGGGGACAAAAGGCCGGAAATATCAGGGGCTTTAGCCCCGGCAATGACGAGGGAATCAATGAGTTTGTTGGAAATCAAAAATCTGCACGTGAACGTGGACGGGAACGAGATCCTCAAAGGAATCGATCTCACCCTGAATGCCGGCGAGGTCCACTCCATCATGGGTCCAAACGGCTCGGGTAAGAGCACCCTGGCGCAGGTGCTGGCGCGCCGTGACGCGTACAACGTCACCCAGGGCTCTATCACCTTCGACGGCAAAGACCTGCTGGAGATGAAGCCTGAGGAAGCCGCCTGCGAGGGAGTCTTTCTGGCCTTCCAATACCCCGTCGAAATCCCCGGCATCGGCAACACCTACTTCCTCCGCTCAGCTCTGAACGCGCAGCGCAAATATCGCGGCGAAGACGAAATGGACGCCATGGATTTCCTCCCCATGTTCCGCGAAAAGCTCAAGCTGCTCGAAATGGACGACAAGCTGATGAACCGCTCGCTCAACGAGGGCTTCTCCGGCGGCGAGAAAAAGCGCAACGAGATTCTGCAGATGGCCGTGCTCGAGCCGAAGCTCGCGATTCTCGATGAAACCGACTCCGGCCTCGACATCGACGCCCTGCGTATTGTCGCCAATGGCGTCAATTCGCTGCGCAGCCCCGATCGCGCCATGCTCGTCGTTACCCACTACCAGCGTCTGCTCAACTACATCGTGCCCGACTTCGTCCACGTGCTGGTCGATGGCCGCATCGTCCACTCGGGCGGCAAGGAACTGGCGCTCGAACTCGAAGAGAAGGGTTACGGCTGGACGGAGACACCCCAGCCCGTCGGAGCGCGTTCGTGAGGGAGACAGCCGTGGCCGTGTCGCATATCGATAGCTGGCTCGAGAACTTCACCGATTTCGAGAAGAAAGCCGCGGGCCGCACTCTGCCCTGGCTGCACCGGCTCCGTGAAGACGCCTTCGCGCGCTTCTGCGAAGTCGGTTTTCCGACCACGAAGGATGAGGACTGGCGCTTCACCAATGTCTCCGGCATCGCAAAAACCGTGTTTCGTCCGGCATCGACTGCAAAGCTCGCCTCCGGCGACTCCGCCGCATGGCGCGTGGACGATGTTGCAGCCACCCTCGTCTTCGTCAACGGACACTTCGACGCGCAGCTTTCGAACATCGGCAATCTCCCGAAAGGCGTCGCCGTCGCAAGCCTGCGCGAACGGATCGCGTCGCATCCGGAGGAAGTACAGCAGCACCTCGGCCGCTATGCCGACACCCAGCGGGATGCGTTCGTCGCACTCAATACCGCCTTCATCGGCGATGGCGCGTATGTGCACGTCGCTCGTGGCGTCGTCCTCGAAGCGCCCATCTACCTCCTCTACCTCTCCACCAAAGAAAACGCCCCAACCATGACCCATCCGCGCAACCTGATCGTCGCTGAAGACCAGGCCCAGGTCGCGGTGATTGAGGATTACGCATCGGTCGGCGGCGACTCCGCCGTGCTCTCAAACGCCGTAACCGAACTGATCGCCGGCGAAAGCACAGTGGCGCAGCATTACCTCATCGAGCGCGAGCACCTGAAGGCCTGGAACATCTCCACCCTCCGCATTCAGCAGGGACGCAGCGCCAATGTCGCCTCCCACTCCTTGCTGTTGGGCGGCGGCCTCGTGCGCAACAATGTCCACCCCGTCCTTGCCGGCGAAGGCGGTGAATGCCTCATCAACGGCCTCTTCCTCGGCACAGGCGCGCAGCACCTCGACAATTACATGCACGTAGAGCATGCGGCGCCCCACTGCGGTAGCCGCCAGTTCTACAACGGCATCCTCGACGGGCATTCGCACGGCGTCTTCCACGGCCGCATCGTCGTCCACAAGGACGCGCAGAAGACCGACGCGAAGCAGACCAATCGCAACCTGCTCCTGAGCGACGATGCCCAGATCGACACCAAACCTCAGCTTGAGATCTACGCCGACGACGTCAAGTGCACCCACGGCGCCACCATCGGCCAGATCGAAGAGAACGCCCTGTTCTACCTGCGCTCGCGCGGCATCAGTGAGCAGGAAGCAAAGAAGCTTCTCCTGATGGCCTTTGCCGAGGAGTGCGTCGAGCGTATGCAGTCCAGTGTCGCCCGCGAGCATATCGAGCGCCTCGTCAACGAGCACCTCTTGTTCACTGAAGGCGTTGTGCCGCCGCCAGCCGCAGAGCGCGTGAGCGAAAGAACCGTGGAGGAAGTGGGATGAGCGCCGCAACCGCTGTTCCGATTCGAGAAAAAGCCGCGTCCTTCGATGTGGACCGCATCCGCAGGGACTTTCCCATCCTGCACACCAAAGTCCACGGCCATCCTCTGGTGTATCTCGACAACGCTGCCACGTCGCAGAAGCCGCAGGCCGTAATCGACGCTTTGGTGCGCTACTACCAGGGCGAGAACGCAAACATCCACCGCGGTGTGCACTACCTCTCCGAACTGGCGACGGCGGAGTTCGAGAAGGCGCGCGAGACCGTGCGAGCCTTCATCAACGCAGCCCGGTCCAGCGAGATCATCTTCACCCGCGGCACCACCGAATCGCTCAACCTCGTCGCCCAAACGTACGGCAAGTCGAACCTTCGCGCTGGCGACGAAGTGCTGATCACCGCCATGGAGCACCACTCCAACATCGTTCCGTGGCAGATGCTGTGCGAAGAAAAAGGCGCAAAGCTCCAGGTGGCCCCCATCAACGATCAGGGCGAGCTGCTCTTCGCCGAGTACGAAAAGCGAATCGGCCCGAAGACAAAGATTGTCGCGGTCGGCCACGTATCGAACGCTCTCGGAACCATCAATCCCCTCCGGCAGATGATTGCGGCGGCCCATGCCCAGGGCGCCATCGTCGTCGTCGATGGCGCCCAGGCCGTTCCACACCTCAGGGTCGACGTGCAGGCGCTCGATGCTGACTTCTATGCCTTCTCCGGCCACAAGATGTACGGCCCCACCGGCATCGGCGTCCTCTACGGCAAGCAGGCACTGCTCGAAGCCATGCCTCCGTACCAGGGCGGGGGCGACATGATCAGCTCCGTCACCTTCGAGAAGACGACGTACAACAAGGTGCCCCACAAGTTCGAAGCGGGCACTCCGGATATGGCCGGCGTCGCCGGCCTCATGGCGGCCATTGAGTACATGAACGCCATCGGCATCGACAGGATCGCTGCACACGAGCATGATCTGCTCGTGTACGCGACCGAAGTCATCCAGTCCGTGCCAGGCGTGCGCCTCATCGGCACCGCAGCGGAAAAGGCGGGCGTGTTGTCCTTCGTGCTCGACGAGGTCCATCCCCACGACATCGGCACAATCCTCGATCAGCAGGGCATAGCAGTGCGCACAGGACACCATTGCGCGCAGCCGGTCATGGAGCGCTTCTCGATCCCCGCAACCGTGCGCGCCTCCTTCGCCGTCTATAACACCAAAGCCGAAGTCGACGCGCTGGCACGCGGTATCCGCAAAGTGCGCGAGGTGTTTGCCTGATGCCGGAGCTGAGAGATCTCTACCAGGAAGTGATTCTCGAGCACAGCAAGGCGCCGAGAAACTACAAGGCGCTCGAGAGCGCGAACCACAAAGCCGAGGGCTACAACCCGCTCTGCGGCGACCGCTTCACGGTGTATCTCCAGATGGACGGCGACACCATTCGCGAGATTGGCTTCCAGGGCGCCGGTTGCGCCATC
>DASZYN010000282.1:0-6404 GCA_035545435.1 Acidobacteriaceae bacterium
TCCGTGGAGATCTCCATTCCGATCTCCTCAAAATCGGCCACCACGGCAGCCGGACTTCGACTACCCCCAGTTTTCTCGCCGCTGTTGCGCCTTCCTGGGCAGCCGTCTCCGTTGGCCGGCGCAACTTCTATGGTCATCCTCGGCCCGAAGTCCTCGACGAGCTCCAGATTTCCCACGTCCGCACGTTCCGCACGGATACCTTAGGCCTGTCGACGTTCTATTTCGATGGGAATTCGGTTCACGCAGCAGTCTGGGCCGCAGAGTCTCGCTAAGGCCATCGGGTATCCACCATCGCAGCCCAACGAGATCCTCAGCCTCGCTGTCCCATCGCTTCCAGCGCATCGCACGCCGTAACCGTCCCGTCTTCCGCAGCCACCTTCTTTGCCACCTCGGCCGCGCGAACGCCGTGACCGTTGTCCGAAAGCAGTTGCGCGATCAGGCGAGATGCCGTTTTTGCCTTGTACTCTTTTCGATCCAGCACCTCGGCAACCCCCAGTTTGCGTACACGCCGGGCATTGTCCGGCTGATCGTGGCTGTAGGGCATCACCAGCATCGGACGCCCGGCACGCAGCGCCTGCGCTGTCGTTCCGATTCCCGCCTGATGGACAATCGCCGACGCTCGCGGAAAAATCTTTGAGTAGGGTGCGTACCGCGCCACGCAGATTGATGCCGGCAACTTGCGCTTCGGCAGATTCCGTTCGTCCGCCCCAATCAGCAGCACAGCACGCTGTCCCAGAATCTCGGCCGCCTCGGCGCTCTGCTCATAGAAGTCGCCGGCGTGCATTACCGCTGCCGAACCCAGCGTGAACACCAGCGGCGCCGGCCCGTCATCAAGGAACGACACCAGTTCCGGAGGCAATAAGCCCTCCGCTCCGGCACCGTCATAAAAGGCGAATCCCGTAATCTTCACCGCCCGCGGCCAGTCTGGCTGCGGATTACCCATGACGCGCGAATACAGGGCCAGAACCAGACTCTCAGAATGCTTTGCATCGAAAATCGGATTCCTTCCCTGCGCCATTCCCAGCTCACGGCGCAGTTCGTAGACCGGCTCCGGCCATTTCCGTGTTACAAACCGGGCATATCGCGCGACAACATGGCCGAGCGGCGGGACAGCATCCTGCATCTTTGCCAGCACCGGATACGGCGGAAGCACCGGCGGATCGTATCCGGAAAAGAAAGAAAACGGCGCCAGCACGTACGAGGCCCACGGAATGCCGCTCTTTTCCGCGACAATCGGTCCCGCGTAGGCGAGCTCACCCGTCACCAGCAGGTCGGCACCGCCGTCCGCCTGCACTGCAGCCATCAGGTCCTGGTAGCTTTCGCGCAAGGAAGGAAAAAGGAATTTGCGCAGTCCAGTCTCCGTCCCGTGCTTAATGTCGTAGATCATCGCAATGAGCCGCGTATCATTCGGATCCTGATCAGGACGCACCGGAACAAACCCGATGCCCAGCGGTTCGACTTTCTGACGAAACATCTCCGGAATCGCCAGCACTGGTTTGTGCCCGCGTCGCTTCAGTTCCAGCGAGAGAGCAATCAACGGATTCACATCGCCGAAGGTCCCGTAAGTGGAAAAAACGATTCTCATCGCGCGCAAGCGTCCGGCTCATGCCGAATCTCGCTCAGCTCTCCTTAGAAGGCAGCTTCAAATGCATGGAACCGCCGTTCCAGCTCCCATTCCTGCCGTGCTTTCTCGCTCCCATGCACGAGTGCCGCGCATGCCCCGTGTGGTGACTCGTTACCTAACTGTCCGCGACACGCGGCAACCGGCGTCTCCAGCTTTTCCGGAGTCACCCTCTCCCATAAGCTCGCTCCCGGCAAAAAGCTGTGCTCGATCGAAGTCCGCACCATCAGCTTCAAATCGTGATAGCTCAGCGGATATGTATCAGCCGCGCGTACATATTCGTGAGTCAAATCGATCCGCGAAACACCCTCATCATCGGTCGACAGCGCCACTGGCACTCCGGCCTTCCGATACAGCATGAAGGGATGGTCCGTGCCTTTCACGTTCAGGATCACGTCGTTGCTGGTCAGGTTAACCTCCACCATCACGTGCCGCTCCGCCATTTCCTTCATCAGCTCCCAGGGCCGATCCTCGTACATCACGTCCACCCCGTGCCCAATTCGCTCCGCGTGCCCCTGCTCCACCGCCATGCGGATATGAAACTTCAGCCCATCGGGAGGCACCATGCCCTCGGCCAGTTCGCCCGCATGCAGCGTGATATGAACTTTGGGATACTGCGCGTGCAGGTAGTCGAGCATGCGCATCTGCAATGCGTAATCACGCATGGAAATATACCCGTCCTCTGGCATAACAAAGTTAATTCCCACTACATCGGAATCAGCAGAAGCAACTTCGAAGCCAAGGAGCGTTTGCGCGAACACCTGCTGGGGAGGATGACCTCGCAGTACCTGAAAAAGGAAGCGCACGGTGACTTTGCACGCCGGAGCCGCGTCGGCCTGTCCGCAATGCTCGATTTGATTCCGTTGCTCGCGCGCGGCCGCCAGTTCCGCACGATCGCTTTCCACGTTGGCTCGAAACGATGGCTCCGCCAGCAGTTTCTCGCGTAATTCCGCCGGATCGCCATTCCATCCGAAGTTGTCCCCCAGCGCCTTCGCGGCCTTGAATCCCGGCGTCTGCATCAGTTCCAGATACTGTTCGTTCTGCGCCGCCGCCCGCGAGGCGACCTCATCGATCCACTCCCCGGTAAACCTCTTGTCGTCGCCAAACTTGTCGAAGGTATCGAAGAAGTGATCGTGGCCCGACTCGCCTGTCTTCGGCACGAAGGTTCGCATCGAAATCGCATCGACGATCTCGTCGTACAAGTGCTGATTCTCCGGCAGGTCCTTCGCCGCCGTTTCACCGGCAGGACAATCCGGTGCGTGATGCTGGTCATCCAGCTCCAGCAACCTGGCGCTGACACAAATCCCATCCTCGCCGGCTTCACGGATGAAGGTCTCTGCATAAACCGCCCCACTCAGGTGAACGTGCAGGTCCGCACCCTTTGGCATCCGGTAGAGAAAGGCGCGCAGAGCCGGAGGCCCCTCCCTGCGGGCCGCATCGAACGCACGCGCAGTCCGTGATTCAGCCGGCGAAACGGCCTGCGCGGCGATGCTGCAACTGCCCGCAACCAAAGCACAACCGCCCACGGCAAGGGCGCAGACACGGCGAGTCCGGAACATGAGCCTTGAGTTTCCTTTGAGAATGGAGATGCAGTGCTCCAAGTTTATCGCGGGCATGAGCGGAGCCCGATCACCCATTGCCCACACACGCGGGCCACAGGATCCGGCGAAACCGACGGCTTAAATCAGCCGCATCAACAAAGCAATGCCCGCCACCAGTACCAGTAGCGGAACCCATAGATGGCTATCGGTCAGGATCGCGCGCAACGTTTGCATCGTCAGCCAAGTATACTCATCGAATCTGTTTTCTGCTGAGTCGCTCCGATGACCGAAACCCGTCGAATTGATCGCATGATCGCGATCGTAATCTCGCATCATACGTTTCATCTGGGCGCTGCGGTCCATCGGAGCATCTTTTGACGTCGCATTTCGACACAAAGCATTCACCCGCAACCGATCTTCCTTCCGCCCTCAATGGGCACTTCGCGCTGGGCATCGTCTGCGCGCTCGCGGCCGGTGCATGGCTGGGCGCGGCCGAAGCTCCCGCCCGCCTGGCGGCCTCCGGGTTCGGACCGTTTGCCATCTCCTTCTGCATGGTGGGGGGCGTCTTTCTCGCACGCTGGACCTTGCCTATCGCTGCCAAAGGCACGCGTTCAGTGGCCCGCGATTTGCTGCAGCGACCTCACCTCATGATCTGGGCTGTCGTCGCCGGCGGCCTCTGGGCTGTCGCCAATACCCTTACGATCTTTGCCATTCGGGACGTCGGACTCTCCATCGCATTTCCACTGTGGAACACCAACTCGCTCATTGGAATTTTCTGGGGCTGGGCGTTGTTTCACGAACTCGATGGTGCCTCCACTCGCAGCTGGCTTCGCGTCGCCGGCGGAGCGGCCGCTATCGTCCTCGGATCCGTGCTTCTGTCCGCGCTCTCTGTGCATACCATGGCTGCCACGCCGGGTCGCGCTGCCGCCGGGATTGCCGCCGCCCTTGGAGCAGGCGTGCTCTGGGGCACCATGTACGTCCCTTACCGCAAGGCGTACCTCAGCGGCATCAATCCACTCTCCTTCGTGACGATCTTTACCTTCGGCGAACTCGGCACCATGTTCTTCCTGGCCATTGTCCTGCCCGGCGGGCTCTCCGGGCTCGGCCACCAACTCGCATCCATGCGTTCCTCGATCTTTTGGCTGCTGCTTGGAGGATTCTGCTGGGTCATCGGCGACCTGTTCCAGCAATACGCGACGAAATACGTGGGGATTAGCCGCGCCATTCCACTTTCCAATACCAACCAGCTATGGGGATTCGCATGGGGCGTTCTCGTTTTCGGCGAACTCGCGGGTACGCACGGTTCGGTGCGCCTGATGGCCCTTGGCGCCTCGGCGATCACCATTTTTGGAGCGATGCTCATCGCCGGCACCACCGTTTCATCCGCCGAATCTGCGTCCACCGTCCGCGCCATTCGTCGTGAATGCGATCGTTACGATATGGATATGGCGGCAACGCTGCAAACGCAGACGGTGCAGGTGACGAATCAACCCGCCGCTGCAGGTCGTCGCTCCTGGTTCGACTACCTGATTCTCCTCGCAGCGGTCGCCATCTTTGTCTGGTTCGGGCATTTCGTGCGAATGCCCCAGGTCGCCCTCAGCATTCCTGCGGTCATCGTGCTCACCGCCATTCTCTTTGCTGTCTTGTGTGGTGCAGGCTGGTTGCTCTGGAAGAAAACCCGCTTCGACTAAAGCTCCGCGCGCAGGCTTTGGATCAGCCTGAGCAGTCCGTTAACATGGTGATTCACACTCTGGAAACCGCCTGTGCCAATTGACATTGTGGGCGTCGGTCTGAACGCCACCGATACCCTGATTCCGGTCTCGCATTATCCCGCCTCTGGTTCCAAAGTCGAAATCCGTGCCGCGTCGGTGTTGCCGGGCGGCCAGGTCGCCACCGCGATGGTCGCCTGCCAGCTTTGGGGGCTTCGCGCCAGATACGTCGGCAAACTTGGCGACGATCAGGCGGCAGCGCTCCATTCTGAAGAATTTCGCAAGTCTGGCGTCGAAACCCGCCTCATCACGGCTCCAGCCTGTTCAAGCCAGCAGGCCTTCATCCTCGTGGAACAATCCGGCGAGCGTACGGTCTTGTGGAAGCGCGACGATCGCCTTACCCTTCAACCCAGCGACCTGTGCCGGGAGTGGATCACCGAAGCGCGCGCGCTTCATGTCGATGGCCACGACACCGCCGCGGCGATCACGGCAGCAACATGGGCTCGCGAGGCCGGAATTCCCGTCGTCGCCGACCTCGATGATCTCTATCCAGGTGTTGAAGCACTCATCGAAAAGATTGACTACCTCATCGTCAGCCGCGACGTTCCCTCCCGCCTCACCGGTAAGGCGGATCTCTTTGAAGCGCTTGCCGCAGTGCAGAAGAAATTTGGCTGCCTTCTCACCGCCGCGACTCTCGGCCATGAAGGCGTTGTAGCCTGCATGGGCGCTGCTTTTTGTCACCGGCCTGCATATCATGTTGAGGTCGTCGACACCACAGGCGCAGGCGACATTTTTCACGCCGGCTTCATTTACGGTTTGCTGCGCGAATGGACTCTCTCGCAAACATTGGATTTTGCCTGCGCCGCCGCTGCCCTCAACTGCACCGGAACCGGCGCGCGAGGTGGGATCCAGCCCGTCTCCGTCATTGAAAACCTCATCGCGTCTGACGCGCGTCATCCGACCGAATTCACCGCTCTCGCCGCCCATCGCAACACAGCCTGCAACGTCGAACTGAAGCCGTAGTTCCGTTCGCCTTTGCCGCGAGCCTCCAGTCTGAACGCAGTCACCGCCTGACTGATTTCGTCGGAGCTTGAGCAGCGGGATTCGGGCAGCACTTCGGCGTGGCTTGCTTCTCTAGTGGAAGTAAGCCCTCACCAGTGGGAAAATATTGAACTCACTCCTGTCGTATACGGCACACGCAACCAGCACGGAGGTGCGCCGACGAACGGCTACAAATCCCAGCCCCCACCGCGGTGAATACGAGGCGGCAACACGAATTACAACAGTTCACGCTGGAGCACCGCCTGCGAAATTCACAGCGGGAAAGTTATTTCTCACAGAATGACCTGCGCGTGCACTTCGGTCTGGTCAGAGCGAGGACGATCGATAACTCGAGATTCACTGGCCCTCAGGCAAGGTCGAGCAACTCACCAGCCTTCCGGCGGATCACTACGATAGCGTAGTGGAAGGCAAAGGCATTGTGGACTCTACCCGCGCCCGGCCCTCACCCATCGAGCGCGCAGCCGCGGCGCA
>DASZYN010000283.1:0-8288 GCA_035545435.1 Acidobacteriaceae bacterium
GAGACAGGCAGGGAGACGTCGCATGGTCATGTTTAGCGTATAGGGTAAAGGGTTTGGGTGAAAAGCTGGCTAAGGGGCGTTCAGCTGATGAAGGGCCAGTGAAAGCGAGTCAAAAACGAGCCAACAGCTTGTGAAATCCGAGCGAACAGCGAGGGAACTGGAAGCAAACCGCGAGCGAGGCGAGCGAGCTGCGAGTGAAAATGTGAATTCGGTTGAGGCTTGCGGGTTGGATGTTCCACAGAGACGAGGGACAACCACGGCGCACGTGGGGGTCATCTGGACTGATGGGCCCGGGAATTCGAGGCGATGACTGTAGCCGTCCACCCTTCCGCAAAAACCAAACGCCGGATTCACGTGACAGAAGCGGTCACCGCTGCTTTGATCGCGCTGGCGATGATCGCGGTGCATCTGATGTTCTTCTTCTGGCCGTTCCGGTATCGGGAGGTGCATCCGCTGCTGGAAGAGGTGTTCGAGAGCAAGGTAACGGTGAGCGGATATCACCGGACGTACTTCCCGAACCCTGGATTTGTCGCAGAGGGAGTTACATTTTACCGGCACGGGGATACGCGCATTCCTCCGCTGGCGACCGTGCGGCGGATGACCGTGAAGGGCCAGTGGGGAATGCTGCTGTTCCATCCGCATCTGCTCTATGAGATCCGGCTCCAGGATCTGCATGTGCAGATTCCTCCGGCTGGGACGATCGCGCGGGGAAAAGATTTCGACAACGGCGTGGTCGACACCACCGGTTCGAAGCTGAAGATCGAGACGATTTGCGCGGATGGGACGGTGCTGGATTTTCTGCGCAATGGGTATGGCCCGATCCGATTCAACTTCCCGGCGCTGCAGATCCATGATCTGACGGCGGGGCGCCCGATGGATTTTTCGCTGCGGGTGATCACGCCTGGACCGGAGGGGACGTTGACGGCAAGCGGGAAGATCGGACCGTTTCGGACAAGCAGTTATGCAACGACGCCGCTGTCGGGGACGTACGAGATCAAGAGCGCCGATCTGAGCCGGTTGGAGGGACTTGCGGGGCATGTACGAGGCGGGGGTAGGTTTTCGGGGAAGTTCACCCGGATCGAGGTGGATGGCACGGCGGCGATTCCCGATTTCCGCGCGGCGGACGCGCACACGGTAGGGCTGGCGACGGAGTACCGGATCGCAGTGAACGGCGCGAACAGCGATGTGCAGATCGAGCGCGCGCAGGTGAAGACGGGGAGCAGCGTGATCACCGCGAGCGGAACGGTGGCCGGATCGCCGCGTCGGGTGGCGGTGGCCTTTGCGACGCAGGCCGCCGACGTGCAGGATCTGCTGCGCATGGTGGAGACGGCAGAGCCGGAGGTGGCGGGGAAGGTGAACCTGGACGCCAATGCGGAATTCACGGAGGGGCCGCAGCCATTTTTGGAGAAGCTGCGATTGAAGGGTGATGTTGCGGTGGAGGGATTGCGGTTTGTGGATGCGAAGAAGCAGCAGACGATGGATGCATTCAGCGAACGGGTGCGGAAAGATGCACCGAAAGATGCGAACGGCGGTGATCCGCCGCAGGTGACCCTGGCCGCACGTTCGGAGACGCGTTTCGACCATGGGATGGCGTATTTCCCGCAGATTCGTGCCGTGTTGCCAGGGGCGACGGCACGTTTGCACGGGACGTTTGGGCTGCTCGATTCCAGGGTTCACTTGAAGGGAACGGTTGCGCTGGACAAGAGCATCTCGCATGCGACGACGGGGTGGAAGTCGGTGCTGCTGAAGCCGCTGAGCCCGTTCTTCAAAAAGAAGAACGTGGGGGCGCTGGTGCCGATCGCGGTGACGGGAACAGCGCAGAGCCCGAAGGTGGGGGCGGATATCTTTTGAGCTGGTGAAGCGGTCAGCCAGGGTCCGGTTAGCTGGTAAAGCGGTTAGCGAAGATTCGGTCAGCGAAGTCCCATCAGCTGGTTGGCGTGCGATGCGTCGCGGTCGCCACTTCGTCACATTTCAAAACTGAAGGAACCTTATTTCGTTACGCTGCGTAACAGACGGCGGTGGGGGCTGCGGTGTGTCCTGCTGAGCGAAGAAGAGACTGCACACGTCTAAGCTGCACGGCCCACTGAGCATTGCCCGGTTGCATTACGCACTGAGGGGGTGTGTATGGAGACGCTGGGGCGGAATCTTCGATTCAGTTTGCGGATGCTGGGACGGAATCCCGGCCTGACGCTCACCATTCTTCTGACGCTGGCGCTGGGGATTGGCGCGAATACGGCGATCTTCACCGTGGATTACGCAACGCTGCTGGCGCCGCTGCCCTATCCGGAGCCGGACCAGCTGGTGGAAGTGTGGTCGAAGATTCAGACCTTCCATAACGGGATCTCGGCGGGAGATTACACGGACTGGAAGAACCAGGCGACCGTATTCCAGGATCTGTGCGCATGGAGCGGCGCGAGCTTTAACGTGGCCACGAAGGATCAGCCGGAATACATCGAGGCGCGGACGGTATCGGTGGGATTCCTGCGCATGATCGGGGAGCCGCTGTTGATGGGCCGGTTCTTCCTGCCGGAAGAGGGTGTGGACGGGAAGGATCACGTCACGGTTCTGACGCATAAGTTCTGGGTGAAGCTGGGCGCGGATCCGCACATCGTGGGGACGACGATCCGGCTGAACGGAGAGCCGTACACGGTGGTGGGTGTGCAGAAACCGGGAGTATGGGACAAGGGGCAGGCCCAGCTGACGGTTCCGCTTGTGTTTAAGCCCGAGCAGCTGAATCACGATTTTCACTGGCTGCTGGTGATGGGTCGGCTGAAGCCCGGCGTGACGATCCAGCAGGCGCAGCAGAACATGGACTCGGTGACGAAGCATATAGCCGAGCAGTATCCAAAGAGCAATAAGGGATGGGGTTCTTATGTGGAGCCGCTGAAGAACGACTTCATGCCGAAGGAGCGGATCCAGATGCTGTGGCTGCTGCTGGGGGCGGTGGGATTCGTTCTCCTGATTGCCTGCGTGAACGTTGCGAATCTGCTGCTGGCGCGGGGCATGACGCGGCAAAAAGAGATGGCGGTGCGCGGCGCGCTGGGGGCGGGGCGGAAGACCATCTTTGGCCAGTTGCTAACCGAAAGCCTGCTGCTGGCGCTGGCGGGCGGCGTGCTCGGCGTTGGGGTGGGTTACGGCATGCTGCAGGGGCTGATCGCGGTGATGCCGCAGGACACGCTGCCGTATGAAGCCGATCTGCGGCTGAACGTTCCAATACTGCTGTTCACGCTGCTGACGACGACGCTGGCGGGAGTGCTGGCGGGATCGATGCCGGCGTGGTACGCGTCGCGGATCGATCCGGCGGAGACGCTGAAGGAAGGCGGACGGACGGGCACCAGCACAGGGAAGCATCGGCTGCGGAGAGTGCTGGTGGTGGGTGAGTTCACGCTGGCGCTGGTGCTGCTGGCGGGAGCCGGACTGGCAATCCACAGCTTCTGGAACCTGACACAGGTGGACCTGGGGGTGAAGACGGATCACGTGCTGACGTTCTATCTGCCGGTCCCGGATTCGCGCTCGAAGGATCCGGCGCAAATTAGTGCCTACTACCGCGACATATTGTCGCGGATCGATGGGGTGCCGGGGGTGCAGCATGCGTCGGTTCAGACAGGAGTGCCGTTGTATGGGGCCGGATTCGGGATGCCGTTCACGATTGTGGGCGGGCCAACGTACGCCGATCCGTCGCAGCGGCCGGGCGCCGGATTCGGGATGGTGACGGGAGATTATCTGTCGACGTTCGGGATCAGGATGGTGAAGGGGCGCGCCATCAGCGATCAGGACACGGCGAGCAGCGTGAAGGTGATGATGGTGAACGAGAGCTTCGTGAAGTCTTACCTGAAGGGAAAAGATCCCCTGCGGGAACGGATTTCTGTCGAGCAGATTATTCCGGGTGTGCAGAAGCTGGGGCCGCCGCAGGACTGGCAGATCGTGGGGGTCTATCACGATGTCCATCGTGCGGACCGGCGCGATCACAACGAAGAGATGCTGATTCCGTTCTGGCAGATTCCGTGGCCGCAGGCGGGGATTGGCGTGCGGACAGCGCAGGATCCGCTGTCGATGCAGAGGAGCATTGCGAATGCGGTGCACTCGGTGGATCCGGATATCGCGCTGGCGCAGCCGCAGACGCTGGAGCAGATTCGCAGCGACACCATGTCGGATCAAAGATTCACGCTGATCCTGTTTGGGACGTTTGCTGTGGTGGCGCTGTTCCTGGCGGTGCTGGGGATTTACGGCGTGATGGCCTTCAGCGTGGTGCAGCGTTCGCACGAGCTGGCGCTGCGGATGGCGCTGGGCGCCTCGCGCAGACGGCTGGTGACGATGGTGGTCCGCGAGGGCGTGATTCTGGCATCGGTGGGGCTTGGCCTGGGCCTGGTCGGCGCGTACTTTGTGGGGCGAGCGATGCAAAGCATGCTGTTCGACGTGCACCCGCTGGATCTGGTGGCGTTTGTTTCAGTGGGGCTGGTACTGATGGCTTCGGCGGTACTGGCATGCTACTGGCCGGCGCGGCGGGCGGCGTCGGTTCATCCCATGCAGGTGCTGAGGATGGAGTGAGGGCGAGCTAAGAGCCGGTTCGCTGAAATCCGGTTAGCGGAAAAGCGGATCGTGCGAGCGGTCCTGGTAATTCTTCGATAGTGAAACGACAGCGGGCGCTTGTACACTCTACGGGGTCGGCCGGAGTTGCTCTTCTTTTTGCGGAAACGGCGATGCAGACCGTCAAGTGTGGAGATGAGCCTATGCCGAAGTTTGTGATCGAGCGGGAGATTCCGGGCGCGGGAAAGCTAACGAAGGACCAGTTGCAGGCAATTTCGCAGACCTCTTGCGGGGTTCTGCGCAAGATGGGGCCGGAGATCCAGTGGGTGGAGAGCTTCGTGACCGAGGACAAGATCTACTGCATCTATAACGCGCCGGATGCGGCGATGGTGCGTAAGCATGCCGAGATGGGCGGGTTCCCGGCGAACAGCGTGGCGCGAGTGTCGACGATCATCGATCCGACGACATCGGAGCAGAGCAGCTAAGGTCGGGTCGGCGGAAAACCGGTCAGCTAAGGTCCGGTTAGCAAAACTGGCTCATGGGGAGCGATTCGGAGTTTGGAGCGCGTGATGACTTTCGCGTTTCGTGACTGAGATTTCGCGACTGGAATCCGCTTCACAGGCCATAGACTCATTCGGATGAAGAGATTTCCGGTAGCGCAGGGATTGCCGCTGGCGCGTACGCAGGAGCGCCTGTTGCCATCGGGGCTGGTGTGGGCCGCGGTTGCCGTGTTGCTGGTGGTGCAGGCGGTGCTGGTGCTGGCGTGTGTGCATCGCGAGTCGCTCACGTTCGACGAAGACGACCACATGTTTGCCGGGTACATGATGTGGAAGGCCGGCGACTACGGGCTGAATCCTGAGCATCCGCCATTGGTGAAGCTGCTGGCGACCGTGCCGGTGCTTGGCGAGAAGATGTGGATTCCGCCGGACCAGGGGCGGGAGTTCAAGAAGGAAGCTTATCTGGATGGCCGGGACTGGCTGGCGCGGAATGATGGGGCGAGCCAGCGGCTGGTGTTCCGGATGCGCATGATCACGGGACTGCTGGCGTGGGGTTTGTCGCTGGTGGTGTTCTTTGCGACGCGGGAATGGTTCGGCGATGGCGCGGCACTGGTGGCGATGACACTGGCGGTGTTCGATCCGAACATCATGGCGCACTCGGCGCTGGTGACGACCGATGTGGGGGTGACGCTCGGATTCCTGGCAACGATCTGGACGTTTTACCGCTTCATGCGCCAGCCCACGGTGTTGCGGTTGCTGGTGGCCGGCGTGGTGGCGGGATTGCTGGCGGCGACCAAGCATTCGGGAATCCTGGTGGTGCCGATGCTGGCGCCGGCGATGATCTGGGAGGTGTTAGCCGCGCAGCCGGGCGAACGCGCACGGCAGGCGATGCGCATTGTCAGTGGCATGGTGGCGATTGTGGTGGTCGCGGCGGTGGTGCTTTGGGCGTTCTACGGGTTCCGGTATGGGTCGCGGCCGCCGGGTCTGCTGAGCACGAGTCTGGCGGAATATGTGCAGCCGCTGAGCGGGTTCGATCAGGCGGTAGTGCTGACGGTGGGCCGGCTTCATTTGCTGCCGGAGTCGTATCTGATCGGTCTGGCGGATGTGAAGCGGATGGCGCAGTTCTATCCGACATTCGCGCTGGGGAAGGTTTATACCCACGGGGTGTGGTGGTATTTCCCGCTGGCCATCTTGATCAAGACAACACTGGGACTGCTGGCGCTGAACGCAGTGGCGCTGTGGGCGGCGGTGACGGGCAAGATCGGGAAGGCGCGCGAAGTGTTCTACGTGCTGTCGCCGGGTGCGGTGTATCTGGCGATCGCGATGGCGAGCAAGATGGATATCGGCGCACGACATATTTTGCCGCTGTACGCGCTGGCGGCGATTTTTGCGGGGGCCGGAGCGGCTGCGCTTGCGAGAGGCTCGAAGGCGTGGGCCGGGGTGGGCATCGCGCTGCTGGCGGTGCATGTGGCCTCGTCGATGGTGAATTATCCGCAGCAGATGGCTTATGCGAACGAGGCGTGGGGAGGAGCGAAGAACACACACAATCTGCTGAGCGACGCGAATGTGGACTGGGCGCAGCAGCTGTATCAGGTGAAGGACTGGCAGGACCGTCACCCAGGGGAAGCGTGCTGGTTCGCGTATTTCGCACGGCCGGAGGTGGATCCGGCAGTGTATGGGATCACGTGCCACGCGCTGCCGAATGCTGACACGGGATGGCTGGGAGAGGGGCAGGAAGTGATACCTCCGGTGGTGCATGGGGCGGTGCTGATCAGCGCGGGGGACCTGAGCGGGTGTGAGTTCCCGGACGAGCGGATGAATCCGTATCGAGAGTTCATGCATGTGTTGCCCTCGGAGGTGATCGAGGACGCAGTGTTTGTGTATCGCGGAGAGGGTGGACAGGGCGTGCATGTGGAGCAGGCGGCAGCGCTGAGCCGGGCACAGAGGGCGAGGGTACTGCTGGAGCAGCATCAGGCGGCACAGGCGTTGGCGCTGGCGCGGGAGGCGGTGGCGATTGCGCCGGAGGAGCCGATGGCCGGGAGGATTCTGCAGGCCGCGGAGAAGGCTCTCGGGAAGTAGAAGGACCGCGAAAAGCCGGTTCGCTTCGGTCCGGCTAGCTGGTGAAGCGGAAAGCGGTGAGCGTTCGGCGTTCCGCGATCGGCGATCGGGAAGCTGTCGCGTTACGCGCGTTGCCCATGCCTCAACACGCGGGGATATTGGGCACCCGCGCCCGGGTGAACTGCGTGAAGTGAACCGGGGCGGGATTCGTGCGTATTCTGATTCAGAGCAACTTTATATTGCTATGGCATCAAGGCCGACACAGAGCGGGATGGGGCGGTACGGGCGCAAGGGGCCGAGCTTCCCTGAGAGCGTGGCGCGGTTCTGGAACCGCGTGACCGAGGGGATGCAGGTTGGGGAGCTGTGGAAGCAGTTCCGGGCCGACGCGCGCACCAGCTATCGGCTCTACTCGCAGGAAGTGGATACAGCGGCAAGTGCGGGCACGCCGCGCGGGCGGCATTTTGTGCAGGTGGCGAAGCAGTTCTTCTGGGCGTTTCTGGAAAAGCTGACACCGGCGCGGCGGGTGCTATTGCTGGTGGCGATCGTCCTGACGGTCATGCCAGGAAGCCAATGGCACTGGCATTGGGGACGGAGCGACGTTGGATTTTCGACGCCGGACTTTCGCCTTTACGGGTCGTTGTTGATGCTGGCGCTGCTTTTGATGGAAGTAGGCGATCGCGTGGTGATGAAGCGCGATCTACAGATCGCGAAGGAGATTCAGGCCTGGTTGTTGCCGGCCGAGCCGCCATCAGTGCCAGGTCTCGAGATTGCGTTTGCGACGAAGCCGGCGAACACGGTGGCGGGCGACTACTACGATGTGTTCGCGCGGCCAGGGTCGGACGGGAGGACCTGGCTCCTTGCTGTGGCGGATGTGGCGGGGAAGAGCGTGCCGGCGGCGATGCTGATGGCGACATTCCAGGCGAGTCTGAAGACGCTGAGCCACACGCCGAGCGCGCTGACGGAGCTGGTGGGGCGGATCAATCGCTATGCGTGCACGAACAGCCAGAACGGGCGGCGATTCACGACGGCGTTCATCGCGGAGTATGAGCCGGCGACGCGGCGGATCACGTATGTGAACGCGGGGCACAACAATCCGATCCTGCTGCGGCGGTCGGGTGCGGTGGAGCGGCTGGATGTGGGCGGGATGCCGCTGGGTGTGATCGATGGGGCTCCGTACGCGTCGGGGGAAGTGACGCTGGAGGTGGG
>DASZYN010000284.1:0-28524 GCA_035545435.1 Acidobacteriaceae bacterium
GAAATTTCCCGCGAAGTTCTGTCCCGCATGGCTCAGGAAGCCCCCACCGAGCGCGTTCACGTCGGCGTCGGTCCGGAGGGCGGCTTTACCTATCAGTGGTAGTTACGTTTTCTGCGTGAGCGCGGCCGCCGTCGAATCGACTGCGTCTCCTCGCTGTCAGGGAGAGATCGAAATCTATGAGCTCATTCAGCCAGGAAAACCGGCTTCTGCGCTTCATCAGCCCGCTCAAGGGCAAGGTTCTCCTTCCCGAGCGGCTTTCCGGCGTAGAAGGCATCTCGCAGCTTTTTCGCTACACCGTCGATCTGCTGTCCCCCGCCGGCACGACAATCGATCCTGCCGAAATTGTTGCCAAGTCGGCTGCCATCGGCATCCGCGCCAACAGTGCCGGCACCGAGCGCTTCATCAACGGCATCATAGCCGCGTTCGAACTCTGCGGCGGCGACGAAGAGTTCGACAACTATAAAGCCGTCATCGTGCCCAGCGTTTGGGCTCTCACGCTCAACAAAAATACGCGTACGTTTCAGGGCGTGACCGTGGTCGATGTGGTTGGAGAAGTGCTCGACCCCTACAGTATTTCCCCGAAAATTGACTGCGCGACCGATCTCCCCCCGCTGGACTATTGCACGCAATACCGCGAAACGGACTTCCATTTCATCTCGCGCCTGATGGAGCAGCACGGCATCTTCTACTACTTCACACACACCGAAGATTCCCACGTTCTCGTAATGCAGGACGACTCATCCAAACTCCGCGACTGCGTGATTCAGAGCAAATTTCGTTACGCGCCCGAGTCCGGCAAGAAGGAGGGTTTTTACGACTTTGTCATCGAGGCTTTTGCCTCCAGATCGACCATGGTCACTGGCAAATTCACTGCCTGGGACCACAGCTTCATCCGCAATACGCGCCTGCCCGATCCTCTTTCCAGCATCTTCAGTAAAGGTCCTTTGGGCGAAAATGCGAATGAATCCTACGA
Organism: Acidobacteriaceae bacterium; assembly: GCA_035545435.1. Classification (GTDB taxonomy): domain Bacteria; phylum Acidobacteriota; class Terriglobia; order Terriglobales; family Acidobacteriaceae; genus Palsa-343. The sequence continues at coordinate 974 of DASZYN010000284.1, forward strand.
CTTTGCCGACAGCCCCGCGGGATACTTCAAGCGGCGATCCATGGATTCGAAGATTGACGACGAGATCACCCAGATTCTCAACGTCCGTCGCGATGCCAGCGACGCCGGGACTCTCGTCGCGCAGGGGGCCTCCAATGCGATGGTGCTGTCCACCGGTTCCACTTTCACGCTGGAAGAACACCCCCAGAACTCGCTCAACGCGAAGTACCTTGTCACACACATTGAGCACGTCGTGCAGCAGCTTCCGTCCTTCCGCGCACGCTCGGCTGCCGCTCCTGAGCCCTACAGCAACACCTTCACAGCCGTGCCGTTCTCAATCCCGTACCGCGCCCCGTTTGTGACGCCAAAGCCTACGGTGAACGGAATGCACAGCGGCATCGTCGTTGCTCCAAAAGGCGAAGATTCGTTCGCAGACAAGTTCGGGCGCGTTTGCGTGAAGTTCTGGTGGGATCGAAAGCGCCAAGATCATGAGGTCGATGTCACCCTCTTGCGGGTCGCCCAGTCCTGGGCGGGCAAGGGCTGGGGTACCTACTACTGGCCGCGCGATGGTGACGAAGTCCTTATCGACTTCATCGAGGGGGACCCCGATCAGCCCATCGTGGTCGGGTCCGTCTATAACGGCGCCAACATGCCCAAATACGACCCGCGCGGACAATATACGCTCTCGGGCATTCTCACCCGCAGTTCGAAAGACGGAGGAGCAGCCAACGCGAATGAACTGCGCTTCGAGGATCTCAAGGGCAAAGAGCAGATCTACATGAACGCCGAACGTGACTACGATCTCCATGTCGAAAGCGACTGGCACACCCTCGTCGGCCACGCGCAGCACACGAAGGTCGGCGCCAGCCAGATCGAGGAGATCGGCAAGAATCAGTTTGTCACCATCCATGGGTCTGAAGCCCGAAAGATCGAATCCGTTAGCGAAATCAATATCGGGCAAAGCCAGACCCGGGCCATCGGCACGTCCCTCGAGGAAACGATTGGGGACAGGCATGTGGAATCCATCGGAGGCGCGGCCGAGGCTGTGATCGGTGGAAACCACATCGTCGTCGTCGGGAAAGATTCTTTGCAGCAAATCGCCAATAATTCCGTCACCCAGGTGGGCCAAACGCAAAGCCTGGACGCGGGTATGAATCTTTACCTCAAGGGCGGGATGAATGTGGTCATTGAAGCCGGAATGAACATCTGCCTCTCGGGCCCGGGAGGATTCATCAGCATTGGCCCAGCCGGCATTGCCATCCAGGGAACGCTCGTCATGATCAACAGCGGTGGCGCCCCGGTTCCAATCGAACCGGTCGTTCCGCCAATCATGGGGCCAGGGCCTTCCTCCCCCCTCGATCCCACCAAGCCGGAGTTCCCCGGCGACGACCCGCCGTCAAAACGCAAAGCTGACTGAGAGACACACCATGGGAATGCCAGCCTGCACGATCACCAGCATGACCGCTCACGGCGGAGTCGTCGTCGTCGGATTTCCAACCGTCCTGATCGGCGGGATGCCCGCGTCGCGCATCGGCGACATGCACGTGTGCCCTATGGTGACTGTCCTCGTACCGCATGTCGGCGGCCCCTTCATCCTCGGTTCACCCACAGTGATTGTCGGCGGCATGCCGCAGTCGCGCGTCACCGACATGCTGGTTTGCGTAGGCCCTCCCGATGTTGCTGTGATGGGCTGCCCAACCGTACTCGTCGGCATGGCCGGTTGCGGCGGCATGATGGGTGCGGTCGAGGGGATCAAAGCGATGGCCGTTCCCGTCCTGATGGCCGCTGCTTCGTCGGCAGCATCCACCCTCCAGTCCGAGCTGCAGCAGGACGGAACCATGAAAACGTCGGCCGCCCTCGGCAGCCGTCTGCCTCCCATCACCCTGAAGCAGGCGGGCTGGCCCGATTTGCCCGCAAAGGCTACCCCGAACTTTCAGTCTGTGCAGCCGGTCACTCTGCCCGCCAACACAACGCTTTTCCAAACTGTGGATAGTAGTTCCGGTTCCCCCGGCAGCTTCTGGTCCCCCAATCCGCCTGCCGGCAACAACGCCGGACCCTCGCCAGCTGCGTCGAACCCCGACTGGAACGATGGAGGCAAAGTCACATCCGCAACAGTTCCCCACCAGGGCACCAAAGCCTGGATGGGTCCCGCCTCCAGTCAGGGAAGCCTCCCCGGCGGGGCCCCCCAGGTCTATCTCCCTCCCGGAACCGTCGGTTCTTCTCCACAGGTGAAGGGATAACGCCCATGAGTGAGACGGCCAACATCCCCCCGGCGCTGGCGGATCGATTCATGGAAGCCTTCGACGCCTTTCTGGCATCCGTAACAACTGCCGTTACAGATGCGGAGCAGAATCCGGAACAGGCATCCACCCCGGACTTTCGCGCCTGGAAGAACAAGGTTCTCCCCCTCCTGAAGCGCCAAAACAATGAGGCTCAGCAGGCTGTCGAAGCCTTCCGAAAAGGCGACCCCGCCCCGCTTCTCGCAATCGCCCAGGAGAAACGCGGCCTGGCGAAGGATCTGGATGCGTTTCCGCTGACCTTCGCGGGACCCGCGCACGCGGAAACGCTCGACGCACTGGAAACAGCCCTCGTCACCGCCGCGTATCATCTCTGTGCCGCGGCCGGAGTTCCATGACCCTGTCACGACAAGGAACTGAGGCTCCACGCTTTCTGCAATGAGCACGCAGCCACAAATCGCTGATGCATCCGCCCCGCGTATCGGCCGCTGGGTGATTTCCACGATTCCCCCCGGGTGGACGTGGACCCCCGGCTTTGGCATTCATAAGCCCACCGGACCGGTCACAAGCAACATCTGCCTCAAAGACGACGAACTGCTGGCCGGCAATCAGCTTGACCTCTACATCCGCGCGCAGATCACTCTTCTCAACAGAACATTCCAGGAGCCGATGATCGCAGGGCCCGCGCCCTTCGCCTTCCCCAACGCCGCCGAAGCGGCGCTGCTCATGGTGAAGCACCGCTCGCTGCAGCAGGCCTCGGTCTTCCAGGTACAGAACTACGTACGCATCGATCGCTGGATCGGCGTCGTAACCCTGACCACGATCGAATCGGAGTTGCTGAAGGTACGCCCCGACTTCGATCAGTTCGTGCAACGACTGCAAATCGTCGCTCCTGCAGGATGAAACCGCCCCTGCCCGCCACAGCGCCAGAGACGCCGCCCGGGAGCGGGCGCTATCATGCAAAAGTGCCTCGTCTTCTCTTCTGGCACACCAACGTTGCACATGGCATTTGAACCGGGACAAAGAATCGGCGACTACCAGATCGTGGCGCAACTGGGCGCGGGCGGCCTGGGCGTTGTCTATGAGGTGCAGCACCTCATCTCGCAACGACGCGAGGCGATGAAGATCCTGCTGCCCAACCAGTCAGGCACACCGGAGATGGTCGAGCGCTTCCGCCGGGAAGTACAGACCCTCGCAACGCTGAACCATCCCAACATCGCGTCGCTGCACACCGCCTTCTACCACGAGAATCAGCTGGCCATGGTCATGGAGATGATCGACGGCGAAACGCTCCGCGACCGGCGCGCCAGGATTCCGATCCCATTGCCCGAAGCGCTGCAATACATCAAGCAGACGCTCCATGCTTTGGTTTACGCGCACGCACTCGGTGTCGTACATCGCGACATCAAGCCGTCGAACATCATGATCACCCGTGATGGCCTCGTCAAGCTGCTGGACTTCGGCATCGCCATTACCGAGCGCTCGACGGAGTTGACCCATGCCGGATATCTGCTCGGCTCGCTCAGCTACATGTCGCCTGAACAGGTGAGCGGAGGTAAGGCCACAGCCCGTTCCGATCTTTATGCCGTAGGCGTAACTCTGTATGAGTTGCTCACTGGACGCCTGCCCATCACCGGCGCCAGTGACTACGAGATCATGGTCGGACACGTGCAGCAGATCCCTCCACCCGTTCATGAAGTGGCCCCGTATATTTCACCAGCGCTCTCCGAAGCTGTGATGCGCGCGCTGATCAAGGATCCGCAGCAACGCTACGGCTCGGCCGATGTTTTTCTGCAGGCGATCGAAGCCGCTGTCCCCACCGGCCAGGTGCCTGTGGCATTCGCGCCGCCTATGCCCGGCGTTCGCTCTGACTCTGGTTCAGGATCCCACCCATCGAAAGCAATGCTTCCGCAAAAACCTGGATCTGCGAGCGGATCGTCCGGCGGATTGCAGAACCTGCCTCTGGAAGAAATCACGCGCCGCCTGGCTCTCTACATTGGTCCGGTGGCGAAATTCGTGATCAAAAAAATCGCTGCACAGTCGACCGACCCCGAGTACGTCTATCAGGAAGCCGCCCGGCAGATCGCCTCCGACACCGACCGCGCTGCTTTTCTCCGCATGAAACACTAGTCGCGCTCATCCGTTCAGCATTTCAAAAGCTTTCAGCAGACTCGTGTGCATGCGGTTGAACGACGCCGTCACTTCGGCGATCTCGTCGCGTCCTTTCACCTCCAGTTGAGGCATGTTCACTTCGCCCTTGCTGATAACGTCTGCGTTCCTCGAAACCTTCCGCAGCGGCCGAACAACGACCAGCCACAGCGCCAGATCAATAAGGATGATCGTCAAAAGAAAAATCGCGCCCAGACCAAACAACAGCTCCCGAAAGCCTCGCTTTGCCATCGCAACTGGAACCGCCATTGGCACTGAAACGATCTGCGCACCGACGATCGCGTTTCTCGACCACCCAAAACCGTGATCGCGGCCGTAGTGATCAATCATTGCGGTCGGCGCAACCGACGGCTGGCTGTGACAGTTCAGGCATCCCGACTCGGCGATGATCGGAGCGGCGACGTACAGCACGGGCCCCGTGGGCGTCCGCCGCTGGCCCACATGCTGTCTCTCTGCCGGATGGTCGCGGAAGAAGTTGATCAGGTCCGCCTCCCATTCCGTCGCGCGATCGTCCAGATTTGTCGGGTTCAGCGCCGCTTCCCGCAAAGAATAGTCCGGATGGTTCGCACGCAGCAATTGAAAGGTGGCATTCGCGGCGTAAAACGGAATCGTTTGCGACAGAAAATGATCGTTGTGCTCCGGAGTTTTTTCCAGAATCGGGCTCACCTGCTGATCCGTGTACTCTTTGGTCGCCGACGCATTGGCCGACATCAGTTCAGCCTGCTGCAGCACGGCCTCCCGCGCGTCGTTCATCAGAAAGTTGTAGGCGTTATTTGCGATGAGGCCCATCCCCAGCCCGAAAATGAGGATCAGCACCAGATTGAATTTGGCAAGCAGTTTCACCAGCGCCTCCGAAATCGAAACCATCATATCTGCGCGGACCTGCCGATCGCTCCCTCGTTTGGGCAGGTCGCGTCGGCGTTCTCATCGTCAGCCGGGTCTCCTGAACATGCGTTCTCCTCTGTTCGCTGATCCCACCGTCCCTGCGATGCGATATCGTTGCTGCAGGATCACCCTCGATGCGCGCTGCTGAACTCATCGCCCCGCTGACTTTCCGGCTGACGGAAATGCCGATCGACGAACCCGGACCAGGAGAGGTGCAGGTGCATGTCGAGGCCGTCGGGGTGTGCGGGTCCGATCTGCACGCCTGGAGCGAGGGCGCTGTCGGCAGCACTCCGAACGTCTATCCCATGGTCCTTGGGCACGAACCTGCCGGAACCATTGTCAAAGCGGGAGCCGGCGTTTCGGGATTCACTCCCGGGGACCGCGGCGCATTGGAGCCGGCTCTCTATTGCTATCACTGCGAGTTCTGCCTCAGCGGCCACCACAACGTTTGCGCCAATATCCGCTTCCTGAGCAATCCCCATCATCCGGGGTTTTTTCGCGAGTTCGTCAACCTTCCCGTCGCAAACTTTCGCCCCATCCCTGCAACCGTGTCCTTTGAAGAGGCGGCCCTGGCGGAGCCTCTGGCCATTGGGATCCATTCGGCGCAGCTTACCTCCATTCGGCCGGGAGAAACGGTGGCGGTTATCGGTGCAGGACCGATTGGACTGGTAACCATCGCCGCACTGCGCGCCGCTGGAGCAGAACGCGTGTGGGCTGTCGAACCGTTGGCGCACCGGCGCGAGTTAGCCCGTGCGATCGGCGCCGACGCAGCTCTCGAGCCTGCCGAAGCCGTTGCAGAGATCTTGCATGCCACGGGACAACGCGGTGTCGATTGCGCGATAGATTGCGCGGCTGGAGAAGAAACCACCAGCCAGGCAATTCAGCTCGCGCGCAACGCCGGCCGCGTGGCGCTGACCGGAATTCACTCCACCCCCTTCGTGGCGATGGACGGTTCGGCCATGCGCCGTAAGGAACTCACCATCTTCAATGTGCGCCGCTCGAACCACGAGACCGAGAAAGCCATACGGTTGCTCGAGGCCCATCCCGGGTGGTTTCGACCCCTGCTGACGCATACTCGCGACATCGATCACATTGATGAGGCGTTCACGATCGCCGGCCAGTATCGCGACAACGTAGGAAAGATGACGATCAGGCCGTAAGCGCCCCAGGACGCATCGCGAATACGTTCAGGTACCAGAAACAGCCGGAATCATCGTCAGCTGGCCTCGACCGTCGCGGCGAAGCGCGGCTCCGAACTTCAATGGGGAATCAGTTCCCCTTTCGAATCTCGTTCGTGTTAGTGTGTTTTTCGCATTGGAAACCGGCTCCGGGAACCGGAGTTTCGTCCCTGACAATCCCGGTGGGCGCAATCCAGCTGAAAGGACTCAACATGGGCTATTTTCGACGCTCAGTTCTCGCGGCAAGTCTGCTGCTGGGAGCCGGCCTTGCAGTTTCCGCACAGAATTCACCCGATTCAATGAAATCCGGATTTGAAAATCCACCCGAGAGCGCGCGCCCTCGCGTGTGGTGGCACTGGATGAACGGCAACATTACAAAGGAAGGCATCCAGCTCGATCTCGACTGGATGCACCGCGTCGGCATCGCCGGCTTCCAGAATTTTGACGCTGCCCTGCAGACACCGCAGGTGGTGCCGCATCGGCTGGCCTACATGACGCCGGAGTGGAAGGATGCTTTCAAATACGCGATCGAGACCGGCGACAAGTTTGGCATGGAAATGGCCATCGCAGGCTCGCCTGGCTGGAGCGAGTCCGGTGGTCCCTGGGTGCCTCCTTCGGAAGGCATGAAGAAATATGTGTGGAGCGCGACCGACGTAGAAGGTGGGCAGCCCTTCACCGGCACCCTGGCCCATCCCCCCGAGACCACCGGCGCTTTTCAGGATATCGGAATCCGCGATGCGCTGGCTGGCCCCGAGGGCGGCAAGCCCGAACCGCACTTCTATGCCGATTCCGTCGTGGTGGCCTATCGCCGGCCGGCCAGCGACGTGAACGTAGAAAGCCTGCACCCGGCCATGACCTTTAGTGGAGGATCGCCGGATATGGCGCTGCTGACTGACGGCGACCTGGAGAAGGCTGCGGAACTGCCGATCCCGGAGCAGGGACAGAAGGCGTGGATTCAATATGCCTTCTCGGAACCGACGGCGATTCGCGCTGTCACTATCGTGACGCAGGATCCCAATCGGATCATCACCATGCTCACCGGCATTGGCGCGCCAAACAAGGCGCTGGAGGCGAGCGATGATGGAGAAACCTGGCGCACCGTCACGGAACTTGGGACGTCGGATACTCCGGAGCTGACCGTGTCCTTTCCGGAGGTCAAAGCGAAGTATTTCCGCGTGACCTTCCTGCGCACGCCTCCGCCGCCGAGGCCGGCTTGGGCTGAAGGGATCGATCCGTCCTCGTTTGGGCTCAAGCTTCCCCCTAAGCCTACGAATTACGAGATCGCAGAACTGGTGCTGCATCCCGGAGCGCGGGTGAATCACTTCGAACAAAAAGCCGCGTTCGTGCCGGAACCGGATCTGTACGGTTTTGCAACAGCTCGCATCGATCAGGGCGATGCCGTCAACAAGTCCGACGTAATCGATCTCACCTCGAAAATGAAGCCCGATGGGTCGCTCCAGTGGACGCCGCCGCCCGGCCGCTGGGTCATCCTGCGGTTTGGCTACAGCCTGCTGGGCATCACGAATCATCCTGCAACCGCGGAGGCGACGGGCCTTGAGGTGGACAAGCTCAACGGTAAAGATGTTCGCCAGTATATGGAGAAGTACCTCGACAGCTACAAGGAAACCGTGGGCGCCGATCAGATGGGCCAGCGCGGCATCCGCTACATCATCAACGACAGCTGGGAAGCCGGCTCGCAAAACTGGACCGATGACATGATCGCGGAGTTCCGCAAGCGCCGCGGCTACGATCCGATTCCCTGGATGCCGGTGTTGGCCGGAGAGATCGTGCAGAGCGCACAGGCCAGTGACCAGTTCCTTTGGGACTTTCGTAAGACCATCGCGGACCTGATTGCCGACGAGCACTACGGAACGCTGGAGCAGGTCATCCACGAATGGCATATGAAGCATTACGGCGAGTCGCATGAAGATGGACGTGCCTTTGTCGCCGACGGGATGGAGGTGAAGAAATTCAACGAAGTCCCCATGAGCGCGATGTGGACCCAGTCGCCGGGCGTGAATCACGAGCAGTTCGGATACAACGCGGATGATCGCGAGTCGGCATCGGTCGCGCATATCTATGGACAGAACCTCGCAGCAGCGGAATCGATGACGGCCGCGGCCGCGCCATGGGCGTGGTCTCCGGCGACCCTGAAACCCACAGCGGACCAGGAATTTCTCAACGGCATCAACCGCTTTGTCATCCACGAGTCGGCGCATCAGCCCCTCGTGGACAAGAAGCCGGGTCTGACGCTGGGACCCTTTGGCCAATGGTTCAATCGCAACGAGACATGGGCCGATGAGGCGGGCGCGTGGGTGAACTATCTGGGCCGCACCAGCTACCTTTTGCAGGAAGGCCACTTCGGCGCGGATGTGACTTATTTCTACGGTGAGGATTCCAACCTGACGGCGATCTTTCATGACAAAGCACCGGATATGCCGCCAGGCTACGGGTTCGACTACGTCAACGCCGATGCGCTGATCCATGTGCTGAACGTGGCGGATGGACGCATCACGACACCGGGAGGAACGACCTACCGGCTCCTGGTGCTCGATCCGTACAGCAAACACATGTCTCTGCCCGTGCTCCGGGCCATCGACAAACTGGTGCGCGAGGGAGCATCGGTCGCCGGGCCGAAGCCAACGGATGATCCGAGCCTCGCCGACGATCAGGCAGAGTTCCACAGGCTGAACGACGCACTGTTTGGAGATGGCACCGGGACCCATTCAGTCGGAAAAGGCACCGTTTATGCAGGCGACGATGCCACCGCCGCGCTGAAAGCAATGAATGTTCCACCGGACTTTCACTACACGGGAAGCAAGAACCGCCTCGAGTTCGTTCATCGCAGGCTGGCGAGTGGCGATCTGTATTTCGTTGACAACCGCAGCGATGACAGCGCAGCCGTCCAGGCGACTTTCCGTGTCACCGGCAAGGCACCGGAGCTGTGGTACGCGGAGACAGGCCAGACCAAACCTGTATCGTTCACGATTGCCGATGGGCGCACAACAGTGCCGCTGGAGCTCGAACCATGGGGCACGGTATTCGTAGTTTTCCGCAAAGCGACAAGCGAGACGTCGCATACTCTGCCGGCTGTCACGGAAAAGCAGATGGCGACGGTCTCAGGGCCGTGGTCCTTGAGCTTCCCGCCCAACTGGGGAGCCCCGCCATCCGTCACACTGGACACGCTGGCATCGTGGAGCGAAAACAGCGACGCAGGCGTGAAGTATTTTTCGGGTACGGGTACGTACACGAAAACCATCGATGCACCGGCGAGCTGGTTCAGCAAGGGCGCGCATGTGTGGATCGACCTTGGCGACGTAAAGAACCTTGCTGAGGTTATGGTCAATGGCAAGTCCCTGGGGATCGTCTGGCATGCGCCGTATCGCGTGGACGCAACGACCGCGCTGAAGCCGGGCAGTAATCGGCTGACGGTCAAAGTCACTAATGCCTGGGTGAATCGGATGATCGGAGATCAGCAACCGGACGCAGCAAAGAAGTACACGTTCGCCGATGTGAAACCTTACAAGGCGACTTCGCCGCTGTTGCCCTCCGGACTGCTGGGACCGGTGACGATCGTGGAGGAAAGCGCGGCCCGATAGAGCGCGGGCATTGACTCTGGAACCCGCTGTGCCGTTGCGATGGCGGCGCAGCGAGGCGTGAAGCACCTGTAAGGGAAGGCGTGCATGACCAAATCCAGAAAGATCGCTAGTCCCTTCAGCCCTCAAGATCCAAAGCGATCACTTCGTGCAGTTCGATACTTGGGACTTCAATCACAATCGCACCGGAATCTTCCTGAAAAGAGATTTCGCCGCCGGCGACTAGCCTGGATGCCTTCGTCACGCGTCTTCCATCGTTGGGAATCCGGATCCGCACCACCTGGCGCGAGATCGGAATCACCTCACGCACCGGTCCCTTCATCATCATCGGATTCGTAAGATTCACAAGGTGAGCCGTGACTGAGCCTTTTTGGCTCCAGATTGCAACGTCAAGAATTCCTTTGCCTTCGACCTCGAGTGGGGCAGGTTCATGGGTAGCCCACAGCACCGCATTGCGCAGCAGCTTCGAGTGATCTGTCGCCAGCACATCCCAGAAGGTGCGATCGATGTCCACTGGAAAATAAACAGAACGGCCGCGGCCGATCTCGCGCAAAAACACTCCGGGGGCACGATCCCCGGTGGCACGCGGAAAGACTTCCTCCATCGGCAAATCGGGATAGGGCGGAACCACCTCCAGGGGAGAGTAGCTGTCTGGGTCGTGTGTCTCCACGTGAACCCAATGCGTTCCGTTAATAATCCGCCCCGCATCCTCCAGTCCCGCCAGCAGCGCATGATACTCGCCTGTCTTCGGATCTCCTTTGAGACTGAGGTAGGAATTCAGCATGGGACCTTCCACTTTGCCCGCGAAGGAAGCGCCGAATAAATCGGCTAGGCCGAAATCGCTGCGCCTTCCGCCGCGCTCGTCATAAAGCGACGTTTCGGACGTGGCAACAATGCCGCCGCCTTTGCGAACAAACGCCCTGATCTGGTCGCACTGCCGATTGGAGAGCACAGCGATGTTGGGCAGAATCAGGGTTCGGAACTGACCAAGATTCTCCTCGTCGAGCAGTCCGTCGTGCACCATCTCAAATGGGATACGAGCTTCAATCAGTGCCTCGTAAAAGCCAAGCTCCGGATCCTCAACGCGCGATGTTGCATCCGGCCAGCCATAAGATGCGGCCGTTTGCTGCGAGTACACAAGGCCAACACGAGCCAGAGACCTTTCGTTCCGGAGATATCGCTCATTGGCAAAATGCCACTGGAATACCTGCTCGACAATCGGAAACCAGCGTTTGTCGAACGGCTTGGCATTGAACTTGGTGAATGTGGGCCGGAAGTTATGCGCAATGCCGTCCACCATCCACAAGCGGATTTCTTCGCCGTCCTGCACCGAATCCTTCCAGCGATTCCTGTCGTCGAGTCCCACGCTGGTCAAACCTGCAACGGGCTTCATTCCCATGGTGGATCGATATTCTTTCGCGGATTTTCCGGCCATCCACGGAGCCATCAGCCCGCGGCGCGCCTGACGATCTGCAATGGCGGCCGGTGAAATCTCGGCGAACGTCTTCATGTCGAGCTCGCTCAGAGCTCCGCCGCCGGCGTTCGGCAAATAACATGCGTTCGGATGAATAGCCTGAATCGTCGAGTTCCACAGGCGGCATAAGTCGAACAATCGCTCCTGACGCCAGACCATGTACTGCCGGCGAGCCGGGTCGTGGGGATCGCGGGTTCGCGGCAGTTCAAGCCCTGAGAATTGATGAAAGTTCGCCCGACAGTGCTCGCAGTAACACATGCCTGATCCCGCCCATCGATTGGTGAAGATGGCATCGGGTTTGTACAAGCCCATGATTTCCTGGTGCACGGCGGTCATAAATTCGAAGTTGTAGGGCCCGAGCGCGCACGTCAGCCAGAAATCCTTGTCGGACGGATGCCGTACCTGATTGCCGTGTTCGTCGACCATGAGCCAGTCTGGATGCGCATCGTAAACATCCTGATGACAAGCGTGTGCGTCGGTTCTGGCAACTACGTTCATTCCCATACTGCGGCATCCTGCGCTGATCTCTCCAAAGGCGTCTCTGTCCCCCAGCCATTGGCTGCGGTAGTGCAGCGGGATCTTTGTCGGGTAAAACGCGACGCATCCCCCAGCGTCAAGCAGCGCGGCGTCGGCATGGATCCGCCTGAAGTAGTCGAGCCAGAACGCCAGATCGTAATGCCCCGGATCGTCTTCGACAAAACTCAGTTGAGCCCAGCGCATGGGGCGGTCGTACCAACTCCCCGCCTGGGAATTTTTCGAACTGCTTCTCAACTCGGCCGCCGCTGCGTTCCCCGCCGCGTCGTCAAAGCCGACAAGGCACGCGGCAGAAAGACCGGCGGCGTGTTTCAGGAATGTTCTTCTTGAACTCTGCATGGAAAGGCTCCGGGGATAAAGGCGGAGTGTACACCCAATCTGCTCATGATTGAGGTGCCGGCCTTGACGGAATGGGTCGCTGGAACCCAACATCGGGACACGATGAATCCGGAGACCAGGAATGTTTGAAACGGCCTCGGCTTGGCACCAAACGTATTCTCTCTTTGGCAGCAGTCTGGGTGTATCTGCGTTGATCGCGGCGGTGCCAATTTTTGTATTTCTCCTGCTTCTTGGCGTATTGAGAAAGCCCGCGTGGATGGCCGGACTCGTTGGTCTCGGCGCCGCCTTCGCATTGGCCGTCGGCGGCTACGGAATGCCCCTCATCCCCGCGGCGAGCGCGGCGCTCTACGGCGCTGCGTTTGGTCTGTTTCCCATCTCATGGATCATCTTCTGGGCCATTGCGCTTTTTCGCGTGACCTCCGAAAGCGGCAAGTTCGAAATCATCCGCGGCTCGATCGGGCGCCTTACGCCCGATCCCCGCCTGCAGGCTTTATTGATTGCCTTTGCCTTCGGAGCATTTCTTGAAGGTGCCGCCGGCTTTGGAACGCCCGTGGCCATCGCTGCCACCATGCTGAGCGGTCTCGGGTTTTCCGCGTTCAGCGCATCCGCCCTTTGCCTCCTTGCGAATACGGCTCCGGTTGCGTTTGGCGCCATCGGAATTCCCGTCATCACTCTGGCTGGCATCACGGGTCTGCCGCTGGACAAGCTCAGCAGCGCGGTCGGCATGCTGTGCTCGCCCGTAGCCCTTTTTATTCCTCTCTATCTGATTGTGGCCATGGCTGGGTTTCGCGCACTCTCGGGAATCGTCCTGCCCACGCTGGTAGCCGGCGCTTCGTTCGCGATTGTCCAGTATCTGGTGTCGACATTCATGGGACCGCAGCTTTCGGCCCTGCTTGCTGCGATCGTTTCCATGCTTTCGCTGATCCTGATCGTGCGCCTCCGCCGTCGTCGCCTGAAAGACAGGGATACCACGTTCTCGGAAGTGCCGGGAGCCGATCTGCGTACCGTCGGCACGGATGGATCGTCAGCCCCTCCGCAAAAAGCCAGCGGCCTGGCTAAGGAGCACAGCGCACGTGAAGTAGCGGTTGCCTGGATGCCCTACGTCTTTCTTGTTGGCTGCGTGATCCTCTGGGGTGTGGCGCCCATTCATCAGGCTCTGAATCGGGCAACACTGAACTTCAATTGGCCCGGGCTGCACGACCTTGTGCTGCGCATGCCGCCGGTCAGCAAAGCGCCTTCTCCCTACCACGCTCCGTTTTCGCTCAATTTCATCTCCGCCGCCGGCACCGCCTGCATGGTTGCAACGTTCCTCTCTGCGTTCTATCTGCGGATCGGCCTACCAGGGCTGGTGGGCGCTCTGACGCGTACCACCAAACAGCTGGCTGTGCCAATCGCAACCGTAGCCCTGGTGCTTGCTGTGGGATTTCTTATGAACTACTGCGGCGCAACCGCGACCCTCGGTCTTGCATTCGCCTCCACCGGCAGGTTGTTTCCCTTCTTTAGCCCTCTGCTCGGCGTGCTGGGAGTTTTCCTCACCGGCTCCGATACTTCATCGAACGCCCTCTTCGGAAATTTGCAGGTGGTCACTGCCAGTCGACTCGGACTGGATCCGGTCCTCATGGCCGCCGCCAATGCCTCCGGAGGCGTGATGGGCAAAATGATCAGCCTGCAAAGTATCGCCGTCGCGGCGGCAGCCACGCGGCTATCGAATCACGATCAGGGCCGCCTGTTTCGATTCACGCTGAAGCATAGTCTGTTTCTCGCATTCGTCATTGGGTGTCTGGCGATGCTCTACGCCTATCGCCTGCATCTGTAGACCCAAGCTTCGTGATCTCTCCCGTCTTTATATCGATACTCCACGGCCGCGGTTCCGGAAGATGCAGAGTGCCGTCTCCCATCTCCAGCGGCATCCAGATGTACCGCGAATCCCAAAGCTTCTGTGGGTTCCAGCGGTCCCCCATGTAAATCACGGTCTCTGTTTCTTTCCCGTCCACTTTGATCAGCATGCTTGACTGCGAATCGTACGTATTGGTCTCCGGAGGTGCGATGTCTTTCATCGCAGTCCACGGCCCCGCCAGTGTTGGCGCCACTGCGTACACATTCGGATTCGGATGCCATCCCGTCAGGTGCGACCCCAGCACGTAATAAAACCCTTTGTAATGGACCAGCGCACCGCCTTCCAGCGGCACAGGAATGAAGCTGACCTCTTTCTCAACGTTCAGGTAATCGTCGGAGAGCTTCGCGATGAAGAATCCATGCGTCGGCCGCGATTCGAAGATCAGGTACGCCGAGCCATCGTCGTCCACAAATTGCCCAATATCGCGGCTCTCCTGCCCCAGCGGACGAAAGCTCCTCAGATACCGGTACGGGCCGTCGACTTTGTCGCTGACGGCAACTCCAACCCGCGCCAGCTTGTATTTGGAGTCGTCGAAGTGCATGTACATCACGTACCTCTTCGTGCGCTGGTTGTAGAACACCTTCGGCCGCTCCAGCACAAACGGGCTGCCGGGGTCCTCCGGGTTCGCGAGCTTGAACACCTGCCCGCGAAAACGCCAGTGCGCGAGATCCGTTGACGAGTAACAGGTCACGTATCCCATGCCCGGATCATTGTCCTGCGACCGATCTTCGCCAAACCAGTAGTAGGTCTTGCCAAGATGCAAAATCCCGCCCCCATGCGCCTGGATCTCCCTGCCACGGTTATCGAGCCAGATCGAGCCCGGATCGATGACTCCGGAACGATGCGGTGCCGCCCCGGCAAGAGCTGCTGTTGCAACCAGGACGTTCACAATCAGGAATCGTCCAACGCACTTAGGCACCTGCGCCTCCCGGACTCGTTTCATAGCCGGCTACCCTTTCGTCGCGAAACGTGCGAGCCGCTGTTCTGTGCCTCTGTCTTATCGAATGCCGGGGCTGCACTTCTCAGCAACTCCGCCGCTTCGACTCCCCGCATCGACGCATCCACCAACTCCACCAGGTGAAATGCAGGCATGGCTCTCTCTCCACGCCGCCTCAGGCCGCTCATCAACTGCAACAGGCACCCCGGATTGGCCGATACCACCGCTTCCGCCTGCGTCTCAAGCAGATTCGCGACCTTCCGATCCCCCAGTTGCTCAGCCGCCTCAGGCTGCAGCACGTTGTACACGCCGGCTGAGCCACAGCAAAGCAAAGACTCAGCAATCTCGGCGATTTCCAGCCCCGGTACGGCGCTCAGAATCTGCCGCGGCTCACGATAAATTCCCTGCGCATGTCGCAGATGACAAGCATCGTGGTACGCCACTCGCAGTTTCAGCGGGTTCCTCGTCGCGATCGGCTCCATCTCGCACAGTACCTCCGCAATGTCTCTGCATTTTGCTGAAAATGCCCGCGCACGCTCCGCCCACACCAAATCGTCTCGCAGCAGATATCCATACTCCTTCATCGTCGAACCGCAACCGGCAGCGTTGATAACGATCGTATCGACCTCTGCGGACTCAAACGCAGCTATCATCTTCTTCGCCATCGCCGCCGCATCGCGCTTCAGGCCCGCATGCAGCATCAGCGCTCCGCAGCACTCCTGCTCTGACGGCACAATGACCTCGCAACCTTCTGCCGACAGCACCCGCACCGTCGCCGCGTTCACCTGCTGGAAGAACACCTGCTGCACGCATCCGGCCAGCATCCCGACCCGCCGTCGCGGCTTGCTAACGGCCGGGGTCCGGACCGGCATCGTCGCCCTGTATTCGGCCGGCACCGTCGGCAGCAGCGCTTCCATCGCCGCCACCTTCCTCGGCAGCAGGTTCAGCAGCCCCATCCTGTGCAAAACCCGCTGCAGCCCCGAACGTTGATACAGCCGTACGGCCCCCGCGAACACGCGTAGACGCGACGGATAAGGAAATGTCGCAAACAACAGTCGCCGGAACCAGGAGTCGCTCGCCGCGCGCGGAATGTTTCGCTCCACCTGCGCTCGCGTGTCTTCGATCAGCTTGCCGTACTGAACCCCCGACGGACATGCGGTCATGCATGCCATGCATCCGAGGCACCGGTCCATGTGCGCCTTAAACATCTCGTCCAGCTGCGCCGCCCCATCCGCCGCCTTCTGCATCATGTAAATCCGGCCGCGCGGCGAATCCATCTCCTCGCCCCACAGTACGTAGGTCGGGCAGGCAGGCAAACAGAAACCGCAATGCACGCAATCTGCCAGCAGATCCCGGTCCGGCGGGTGATCCCCGTCGAAGCTCGATCGCTTGGGCTCCGCGAGATTCACAAGCCCGCTCATCCGCCGATCACCACACCCGGATTCAACAGACCCTTCCCATCAAACTGCCGCTTGATCTCTCGCATCAGCCGCCCCGCGTCGCCCCCAGGCGGCAGCACACCATATCCATCCTCTCCGCGGAGCACCGTCACCGCACCCACGCCCTCGGCTGCAACCAACTCGCGCAGCCGGTCGACCGTACTCGCGTCCGCAAGGCGCGCCACCATGATCCCCGAAGCCTGGGTAACGGCCTCTCCGCCCAGCCGGACCACCTCCGCCGACATCCGGGCAATCGCCGATGCGAGCATTGTCACTTTCGCCACGACTCCGTTACCTGTAAACAGCCGCTCTCGGGCGGCGAAAACATCACCAGGAATTGCGCCTGCGCAACCAGCCAACGAATCGAGTAAACTCCACTGCTCCCGCATCACTTCGTCGATTGACGCAATCGCCACATCCAGCGCAAATCCCGCAGCATTCGCCCGCAACTGCATCGCCTGCACCCTCAACTGTGAATCCAGCACCTTGATCAGCATCTGGCCGCACGCCACTGCATCCGTCGACTCGAAGCTCCAGGTCCGACTATTCCGCGGAATCGAATGCAGCCGAAACGTCGCATCCGTCACAACCGCCAGCGTGCCGAAGGCACCGATCATCAGCTTGTGCAGATCGTATCCAGCAACGTTCTTGACCACTTTGCCGCCCGATCGCGCGATCGTTCCATCAGCCAGCACGATCGTCATCCCGATCACCAGGTCGCGCAGGCTCCCATACCTGAGGCGAAACGCACCCGAATCGTTCGCCGCAATCACGCCGCCGACGGTCGCTCGTTCCGGCCAGAGCGGATCGAGCGCAACCATCTGCCCATGCTCTGCGAGCACGCGCTGCATCTCCATCCAGGTCGTACCGGCGCCGACGGTCGCCGTCATATCCTGCCAGCTGTGCTCGCGAACGCCTGCAATCCCGCGGGTTTCGAGCACTACGTCCCCGCGCACTGCACCCGCCCAGCGGCGCTTCGTGCCCGCACCCACAATCTCCACGCCGAATCCGTTTGCCTCGGCATTCTGCAGAACCATCGCAACTTCCTCTGTGCTCCGCGGCGAAGCAACAACACGGCCATCGCGCTCGCTCACAATCTCGGCGCCAATCGTGCGGGCAAACTCCTCGAAGCGGCTGGTCAGGTGCTCCATCAGAAAAACTCCGCCACACCAGCCCGTTCGAGCGGATGCGGCGTGTACGGTCCGGTCTTCTCCCCGCATAGTCGAGTCCGCGGAAACACCTTGTCGGGATTTGAGAGGTTCTGTGGATCGAAGGCTATACGCACCCGCTGCATCGTCGCCAGATCCGGCTCAGAAAACATGTAGCCCATCGCCTCCTGCTTCTCGCGTCCAACACCGTGCTCGCCCGTGATGGAGCCGCCGCGATCCACACACGCACGCAGGATGCGATACGACAAGTCCAGGGCAATCTCCTCCTGCCCCGCCACAGCCTTGTCGTACAACACCAATGGATGCAGGTTGCCGTCCCCCGCATGGAAGACATTCGCGATGCGCAGATTCACGGCATCGGCCATGCGGGAGATGTCTTCGAGTACGTCGGGGAGCGCAGTTCGCGGAATCACACCATCCTGCACGATGTAGTTCGGCGATATGCGTCCGACCGCTGCAAATGCGGCCTTGCGCCCCTTCCAGACCAGCGCTCGTTCATCAGCCGTCTGCGCGCGCCTCACCTCCCGCGCGCCGTTGTTCTCGCACAGCGACGTCGCCGCGGCAATCTGCGCCGTGACCTCAGCCGCCGGCCCATCGAGTTCAACCAGCAGCAGTGCCTCGCACACCGGATAGTTCGGATGGACCGCAGCTTCCGACGCCTTCACCGAGAGCCGATCCATAATCTCGAGCGCCGCCGGCAACATGCCCTCCGCAATAATGTCCGAAACCGTCTGCCCGGCCGCTCGAATGGAGTCAAATGCCGCAAGCAGTACCTGGACGGTCTCCGGCCGTTTCACGATCCGCAGCGTCAGCTTCGTTGCCACGCCAAGCGTGCCCTCTGAGCCGACGAAGAGACCGGTCAGGTCGTAGCCGGGGGGGTCGGGCGTCGCAGACCCGAAGTGCACCAATTCGCCATCTGGCAGAACAACCTCCATGCCCACTACGTGGGTCGTCGTGAATCCGTACTTCAGACAGTGCGCACCGCCGGAGTTCTCTGCCACGTTGCCACCAATCGTGCACACCGATTGCGACGACGGATCGGGCGCATAGAAGTATCCATACGGCGCAACCGCCTCCGTCACATGGAGGTTGATCACTCCCGGCTCAACCACGACGCGCTGGTTTGGAATGTCGATGCTGAGAATGCGGTTCATCCGCGCAAAGCTGATCACCACACTGTCTTCGGCGGGCAGCGCCCCGCCGCTCAGGCCGGTTCCGGAGCCCCGCGCCACAAACGGAATCCGGTGCCGGGCACAGATGCGTACGACCGACTGCACCTGCTCCGCCGACTGCGGCAACACGACCGCTCCGGGCATCGTGCGAAAGTTGGTGAGCCCATCGCACTCGTAGGTCTGTAATTCGCTCGCAGCGGTGATCAGGCCGCCGGGAACGGCTGCGCGAAGTTCGTCGATGATGCTGTCACGGAGCACGGGTCGGTTACCCATCTTACCCGCAGGGAAGGGCGTCCGGCATCGACCGGCATGGAGGGATCAGGTGCGGACATCGTCGTCGCACACAGGATCGGACTCCCGCGTTCTTCAGGATGGAAGCTCGGCTGAGTCCCCTGGTGTTGCAGAATGTTCGAGGACAACGAGAGCTACTGCGATGCAGCCTTCGCCTTGTTCCTTGGCTGCTTTTTGGCTGGTTTCCTGCCGCGCAGCAGCGGCCGGCGCTCCCGCACGATGCGATCCTGCAGCAGAAGCTGGTGCTGATGCTCCTGCTCATGAGTCAGGATAGCCGTTGCATCAGTAAGATGTTCGGCCATCAGCCGGGCCGCTCGGTTCCCATCGCGGCGTTCAATCGCCTGCATGATTGGCTTGTGAAAAGCTAGCGTGTGTTCGAGGTCGACCAGCTGCGAGGTCACCAGAATCATCTTCGCCATGGCCCGATGAATGCTGTGAAAGACGCTCGTCGCGGTGCCGTTCTTCGAAGCCTGAAAAATTGCGCGGTGGAACAGAAGATCGGACGACACGATCTTCAGATTGTCGCCCCCGCTCGACTCGAAATCGTGGATGGACTGCCGCAGCAGCGCAATATCTTCGGCCGTGGCCCGTTCTGCCGCCAGACGCGCAAGTCCCGGCTCGATGAGCAGCCGCAGTTCCGTCAACTCGCCCACCGATGTGTCATCGAGCAGAAAAAGGAATTCCATCGGCACAGCCAGGATGGCAGAGCTGTCGGTATTGAGATAGCTGCCATCTCCAACTTTCTGCGTGATCACGCCCATCACCTCCAGCACCTTGAGCGCCTGACGCAGTGAGGAACGGGCGACATTGAAGTGCGCAGCCAGATCGCGCTCCGGAGGAAGACGGCTTCCCTGGCGCAGGAGCCCATCGCGCAGCATTTCCTGGAACCTCTTCACCAGTAGAGAGGTGACATCTTCTTTGCCATTGCCCTCAAGGAAAGAGGTGGATTTGTACGACCGATGGGACAGCTTGCGCATAGCAGCATCATCATTCACAGCGCGTGGCGCGTCAACGAATGGCCTGCGGCTTACCTTTGCACGCCAACCTCGCCTGATACTCGCAGAACAGGAATAGTAGTTCACATCTTGACAACTGTTTCGTAATGGTCGTACCTTTCAGTGCATTCCTGAGAGCCCCTTCCCCAGATCGGGCACCAGCAACCCGGAGGCAAACAAGATGTCGTCATACTGCGTCGTATGCGGCAGGTCCGCGCGTGTGGTAGTCGTTCTTCTTTTTCTGGCGCTAAGCCTGATCGCGCACGGCCAGGTGGAACAGGGCCAGTTCGTGGGGAGAATTACCGATCCTTCCGGCGCCGCCATTGCTGGAGCACAACTGGAAGCGCGCAACGTCGAGACCAACATCACCTACAAGGCGGTCAGCAATGGCAGCGGAGACTACGTGATCACGCCCGTACCTTCGGGCAATTACGTCATTACCGTAGTCGCGCAGGGGTTTCAGCAGGCAGCGACAAAACCGGTTGAATTGCAGGTCGGCCAGGTCGCCCGCGTTGATCTTCCGCTCACCATTGGTACGACCACCACCGTTGTCAATGTCAATACCTCGGCGCCTCTGCTCTCAACCGATTCGGCCACCATTCACCAGGTGATCAGCAACCGTCAGGTTCTCGATCTGCCGCTCAATGGCCGCGGCTACTTCCAACTGGCGGAACTGACGCCCGGTACCGCTTTGCTCGCTCCAACCGGCAACTCCCTGGCCATCCGTCCGGAGGTGGTGAACGGCAACGTGATCAGCGGTATCCGGGGGAGAGCCACCTCGTTCCTGATGGACGGCGTCGATGTGACCGAGCAGCATCAGGGCGGCACGTTCATCCAGACCTCCATCGATGCCCTCCAGGAATTCTCGGTCGAGCAAAGCCCGTATTCTGCCGAATACAACCGCGGCGGCGCCTTCTTTAACGCCACCATCAAGTCCGGAACCAACTCCTGGCACGGAGGAGTCTTCGACTTCCTGCGCAACGACGCTTTTGACGCCCGCAACTTTTTCGCGCTGCAGCGGCAGCGGCTCAAGAGAAATCAATTCGGCGGTGACGTGGGCGGCCCGGTTTCCATTCCTCACCTCTACAAGGGAAAAGACCGCACCTTCTTCTTTTTCAGCTATGAAGGCCAGCGGCTCAGTGAAGGCCTGGTGTTCAACGGGATCGTGCCTTCCGATGCTCAGCGGGGCGGCAACTTCGGGTCCAAGCCGATCTACGATCCGGAGAGCAGCGTGACGACCGGCAACGTGACCACGCGGCAGCAGTTCACAGACAACATCATCCCTCAGGACCGGATTTCGCAGCGCGCGCTCGCTATCCTGGGTTACTATCCCAAACAAAACACCACCACCGGCACCTTCAGCGCGGTACCCGCACAAACCATCAATTTCGACCAGTACATCATCCGCCTCGACGATCAGTTGACCACCAACAATCGCCTCTTCGCGCACTGGATTTACATGACGCAGCACGAGGTGGATCCGAACTTCTCGCCCGCGTTGGGCCGCGCGAATCTCACATCGATCGGGCAGGATATTGCTGTGGGCCTGACCACCAGTCTTGGCTCAACCATGATCAATCAGGCCAGAGCGCATTACCTGCCCAGTCATGTGCGTCTGCAGGCTTTTCTCCAGGGCAATGATTTCAACGGCGACTTCGGCGTCGGAGGCTTTTCCGGCCTTCTTAGGAATGGCACATCCTCCTTCCCGGATTACTCCTGGACCGGCTATGCGTCCCTGCAGGGCTCGACCTTCGATCAGCGGCCGAAGTCCCAGGATCGCAAAGCGGTCGAGTTCTCTGACAACTTCACGAAAATTCTGGGTCGTCAGTCCCTCAAGGCCGGCATTCTGGTCCGCTACTACCAGTGGCTTGGCTACGACAGCGGAACTTATGCGGGCCTGTTCAGTTTCAACGGAAACGAAACAGCGCAGGTGACGGTGACGCAGAATTCCGACGGGACGAAGACAACGACCGCATCGGGCGGCGACGCATTTGCCGACTTCCTGCTCGGCTATCCCTCGGCTGTGCAGCGCTCGTATCCGGGATATAACTTTGGTGGACAGGGATGGTCGAAGCAGTTTTACGTGCAGGATGATATCCGGATCAGCGATCGCGTCACGTTGAATGCTGGGCTGCGCTACGAATACACGCCATGGCTGAATGGCTATCGCGGTCAGGTCGGTACCTTCGATCCCACGCTGTCCAAACCGATCATCGACAGTGGAAAAGGATCGACGCTGGATCTTTCTGCCCAGCCTGGAGCACCGGCCGCCTACCAGTATTTTGGCCAATATATTCAGACCAGCAGCGAAGCCGGCCTGCCATCGAATATCAGCTACAACGATACGCGGCAGTTCGGTCCGCGCGTGGGTGTCACGGTGTCACTCGATCCGAAAACGGTCGTTCGCGCCGGGTTCGGCATTTTCTATGAACCCGAAAATACGGATGGCCGCCTGAACCTGAATATGCTGCCCTTCCGGCTGAACGAAACCCAGAACCAGACGCAGAATACGACCCCGACCCGCAGCCTTTCAGACTTCTTCCTGGGTGCTCCTCTCGGATCCGCTCTGGCCAATCCTTCCCTGGTGCCGACCAAAGTCCATATGTCGATGGGCCGGAATGCTCACTACAGCCTCGATGTGCAGCGGCGGTTCTCCGATCACGACATGCTCGATGTGGGCTACGTCGGCAATCGCAGCCTGCATCTGAATGCGACCAATGACTTCAACGATCCGGCCCCAGGCCCTGGCTCGGTGCAGTCGCGGCGACCCTACCAGCCATGGTCCGGCATCACCTTCGACACCCAGGACATGTCCAGCAACTACAATGCGCTTCAGGCGAAATACGAACATCGCTTCAGTCACGGGTTCAATCTGTTGGCCTCCTATTCCTGGTCAAAGTGGCTGCAGTTCAATCAGGCGCCGGCCCTGGGGGGCAATACGGGTTACGAATACGCTCGAGCCGCCTCGGATATCCCCCAAAACCTCGCTGTGAGCGGGATCTACCTGGTGCCTTTTGGCCGCGGCCGCCATTTCCTCACCAACGGCAACGGCCTCGTCGACGGTATCCTCGGCGGGTGGCAGCTTCAGGCGATCGTCGACCAGCGCAGCGGCATTCCATTTACGCCGATCGTCTCCGGAGACCGCGCGAACACCGGCGTCGGATCGCAGCGTCCCAACCTCAACCCCGCAGGCTGCAGTGCAGGATTCCATCGTTCGCTGACCACCTGGTTCAACAAGTCATGCTATGTCGATGGACCCGTCTATACCTATGGCCAGGTTCATGCCAACACGCTCCGTGCGGATGTGTACCGGCAGTACGACGCTTCCATCTTTAAGAATTTCAGCCTGCCGCGCGAGAGCACTCTGTCGCTCCGGGCTGAATTCTTCAACGTATCCAACACCACCTCGTTCAATTCTCCGAATGCCACGGTCGATGTCGCGGCCGGTGGCAGGGTGACGGCAACCTCGAACCAGCCCCGTGAGATCCAGCTGGCCCTGAAGTACAGCTTCTAACATTGCGTGAACAGGCTCATCATCGACACGTGGGGTCCAAACGGAAAGAAGGGGAGAATGCAGGCAATTGTTCGCAGGCTAATGCCGTTATCCGCTCTACTGACTTTGGTGGTCCCGTTGGCGCAGGGTCAGGGAGTCATTCCCCCTCCGCGACCAGCGCCGGATCAGCCAACCGTCAGCATCAATGTCGATCTGTCGCAGAAGATCGCCCCGTACCAGCCCATTTACAGCTGGTTCGGTTATGACGAGGCGAATTACACCACTACGAATCTCGGCCGGGCTCTGACGCATGAACTGGCCGATCTGAGCCCCGTGCCCGTGCACATTCGCGTGCATCACCTGCTGACATCCGGCAATGGGGAGCCCGAACTGAAGTTCAGTTCGACCAATGTCTATCACGAGGATGCATCCGGTAATCCTGTGTACGACTTCACCATCCTCGACAACATCTTCGACGCGTATAAAGCTGCCGGTGTCGAGCCGATGGTCGAGCTCGGTTTCATGCCGAAAGATCTTGCCGCGGTTCTTCCCAACCGAAATGAACCGTATCAGGTCCACTATCCGCACAGCACCGTCAGCGGGGCTTCCAACAATCCCCCGAAGGACTACAAAAAATGGGGCGATCTGGCAAAGGCCGTTACTGCGCATCTCGTCGAGCGCTATGGCCGTGAACAGGTGCAGAAGTGGGATTTCGAAGTCTGGAACGAACCGGATATCGATTACTGGCACGGATCGCGCGAGGATTACTTTCGCCTCTATGACTACGCCGTCGCTGGCGTGCGAGCGGCCTTCCCCGCGGCTCGTGTTGGAGGCCCTGCAACGACCGGCCCCTCCAGCCAGCGGGCTGCAGACTTTCTGAAGGCCTTTCTCGACCACGTCGCAAACGACAAAAGTGCTGCCACCGGCGGCGCCATCCCGCTCGATTTCATCTCCTTTCACGTCAAGGGACATCCCACCATAGCCGGAGGCGACGTGACCATGGGGCTCAACCACGAGCTGTCCGACGCCGATCACGGATTCTCGATCATTGCCCAGTACCCGGCCTTCCGCAAACTGCCCGTCATCCTCAGCGAGGCGGATCCCGAGGGCTGCGCTGCCTGCTCCTCTCGCGTCAATCCGGCGAATAACTACAGGAACGGGACCCTCTACCCCGCCTACACGGCAACCGCCTTCAAGGGCCTGCTCGATCTCGCGCAGCAACATAAAACCAATCTGATTTCCATGCTGAGCTGGTCCTTCGAGTTCGAGGGCAAGGATTACTTTGAAGGGTTCCGCTCGCTCTCGACGAACGGCATCGACAAGCCGATTCTCAACCTCTTCCGCATGCTGGGCATGATGAGCGGTACGCGAGTGACGGCGTCGAGCAGCGGCAGCGTGCCCCTGCAGACCCAGGTGGAGACGGGCGTCCGCGCTTCAGCCGATGTCGATGCGCTGGCAACCCGGCACGATCGAGGGGCAGAGGTGCTGGTGTGGAACTACCACGATGAGGATCAACCGGCACCGGACACGCCCACCCAGCTGACCATCCGAGGCATTCCTCCCGGCGTTCAACGCGTTCTCCTGCAGAATTACCGCATCGACGCCACCCACAGCAACGCCTATACCATCTGGAAGCAAATGGGATTGCCTCAGCAGCCGACGACCGAACAGTACGCGAAGATCAGAGCCGAGGAAGGGCTGCAGTTGCTCGATTCTCCCCAATGGCTCAATGTGAGCGACGGAGCGGTTCGCATCTCCACCCTGATGCCTCGGCAGAGCGTTAGCCTGCTGGCGCTGAGCTGGTAGAGAGGAACTCGCCGCTGAGATGGCTCGCAAATGGTACTTCGTCTTCCTTGTTTCGATCGCGATTGCGATCAGCTACTTCGACCGGCTGACGCTGCCGGTGGCTATTGCTGCCATCCAGCACAATATCCCTCTCTCGAATGAGCAATACTCCTGGCTCCAGACTGCCTTTTTGCTTTCCTACGCCGCGTTGTATGCCATCGGCGGCAGGCTGCTGGACTGGCTCGGTACCCGCAGAGGCTTTCTCCTGATCATGCTGTGGTGGTCGCTGGCGTGTGCGTTGCACAGCCTGGCCAGTGGATTCTTTTTGCTGGTCGTTGCCCGCTTTCTTCTCGGGATGGGAGAAGGCGGAGCGTTTCCGGCGGCCACGCGCGTTGTTGCCGAATGGATTGACGCACCAGAGCGCTCCACCGCCATGGGCCTGATCAATGCCGGAACCGCCATCGGATCGCTGCTGGCTCCGCCGATCATCGGTTTCATTCTGCTCCGCAGCGGATGGCGCGCCGTTTTCATCGCGGCCGGCGCCGCTGGTCTCGCATGGGGGTTTTGGTGGGCGCTCTCCTATCGTGTCGGCGCCCCGGGTGCCGTGGGGTCTGGCGATCCCGGGACGCCTGCTGGCGAGGTGAGGTGGCTCGATGTCCTGCGTCTGCCGAACGTACAGGCATTCGTCTTCGCGAAATTCATGAGCGATTCGGCCTGGTATTTCCTTCTTTTCTGGCTGCCGAAATATCTCTACGACGCCCGTAGCTTCGATATTCGCCAGGTCAGCTACTACGCGTGGATACCCTACGCCGCCTCGGGAGTGGGCAGCTTTCTCGGCGGATGGTTCTCCTCGACACTGCTGCACCGCGGAAGCTCTCTCGACGCGGCGCGCAAGATCGCATTGGGATGCTGCGCCGCCGCCATGCCCGTCGTTATGCTGGTCTCACTCGTGCCCGTCTCCATGGCTCTAACCCTTTTCAGCATCGCCTTCTTCGCCCAGCAGGCATGGTCCGGGCTGGTGATGACCCTCCCCGCGGATATCTTCCCCCTGAATATGGTTGGCACCGTTGCCGGGCTGATCGGCTTCGGGGGAGCCATGGGCGGCGCCATCTTCGGGGTCGTTGCTGGATTCCTGCTCGGACATGGAACCTCCTACGGCGTATTGTTCGTTGCAGTTGGCACCTTTCACCTCATCGGCTTTCTCGCAATCTTTTTGCGAGGCGGCAGGATTCAACCTCTTCGCGCGATGGATATCAAGTCCATCGGGAGCGCTGCATGAAAATCACGGAAGTCCGCTCGCGTGTCGTCCAGTGGGAGGGTCCTGTTGTTCCTCTTCCTCCGCACTTTTGTACGAACCCCATGGACCTGGTTTCGTTCCGTCAGGCCTCGATGGGAAATTTTGCCTTTCATAACTGGCTGCTCGTCGAAATCTTCACTGACACAGGACTGGTCGGTCTCGGCAACGCCGCGTTATCCCCCTTGGTCACGAAGCAACTACTCGACATTTACCTCAAGCCGCTGCTGATCGGCGCCGACCCGTGGGATGTCGAGTACCTGTGGCAGCAGATGTACCGGCGCACGCTGGCGTTTGGACGCAAAGGGGTCGCGATGGCCGCCATTTCCGCTGTCGACATCGCCCTCTGGGACCTGCTCGGCAAAGATGCGAAACAGCCCGTCTTTCGCCTCCTCGGCGGCCGGACCAAGGACAAGATCCCGGTGTACGCGAGCCGTCTCTACGCCATGCCCCTCGACGAGCTTCGTGCCGAAGCGCAGAAGTATAAGGATCAGGGCTACACGATGATGAAACTGCGTTTCGGCTACGGTCCGCTCGACGGCGCCGTCGGCATGCAGAAAAACATTGAATTGGTCCGCACCGTTCGCGACGTGATCGGCGAAGGCATCGATCTGATGACCGACGCCTACATGGGCTGGACCCTCGACTATGCCAAGCGCATGCTGCCGCGGCTCGAGCCGTTTAATCT